>JAJZJZ010000144.1 GCA_021809755.1 Thermoplasmata archaeon | reverse complement strand
TTATAAGTTCAATTTCAAATCTTAACAACTACGAAGTATCAGAGTTCGGAGGAGTATACTTCCTGACACAGCTTGTCAATATACCTCTTGTATGGGTTGATTATACAGCACTTCAGGGTGCAGGAATCACCAAGGTACCCACAACATATACACAACTCTATACTGATGCAAAGATCCTTGATAAGAAATATGGTGTTGGAGAAATTAACATGCAGGGACATGGAGGAGCAAGCACACCCACAGAACTTTATCAGTGGATGGTTCAATTCGGTGGAAACCCAATGATGTTCAATGATACTGGGGATATTCATGCTATGGAATACATATATAACCTGAGTGCATACTTTTCACCAGATTACAAAACATCATACTGGGCAACCTATACCGGACTTGCATCTAACACTTACTCAATGATGTACTATCAGTGGCCAGGTTCTGTCAACCTTACAAAACTTGGAATGAAATCCTATAACTCAACAGACACTGTAACCAATGAATCGCTAGCAGCAATTAACGGTGGAGTGTTCCTTAGATCACCAGTTTCATGGATTGGAGAATGGCAAACTTTAATGGACAAAGCATGGACAAGTATTGTAGTCGACCACTCATCATATTCTAGTATACCATCAATACTTGCTAGTCAAAACAGCGCTTTAAAAAGCTTCCTGGCGACTAATTACAATCAAAACGTTGCAGACCAGTATGAAAATGGTACATACGCGCCAATAGAGGGGCAGTAAATTTTTAAACTACCAAATATTTATTTTTTTAAATGATAAAACAATCAAACTTTTGCAAGTATAAAGGAAATTAAAAATACATTATCTCAGACTCTATAGGTTTTTGCGATAACTGTTCTCTGGTTCTTGTTTCTATTAAATATATATCTTAAACCTGAAGAGAGGATTTGGAGTAAAACATTAAATTTTAAAAGTTTAAAATGAAACAAAGTATGGGGAAATTCATCGAGAAGGTTGCTGATCTTATTTTTCCTTTATCTTATTCAATCAATTATGTGACAGTGCGCATAAAGCGCTATTTTTACGTGGTGGTGTTTAATAATAGTTTTAATAGAAGCCGTTGCGTATTATCATCACACGTAAGACTGAGGTAAATCTAAAATCAATCAAAGTGCAGTTTCTCAAATAAAAATATGTAACTTTAGAATGGAACGAAGATTAAATTTGTATCTACTTAACTATTTGAAGCAGTGATCCGTCTTCATTGTATATATTATATCTCTTGAGACTGAAACCTATCTTTGCTCCCAACTCATACCTTTTGTTGGTTTTTAATATTACTGGGTGCCCACCTTCTTCATCTGAATCAGTTTCCAGATTTTTATTATCAAGCCTGCAGCTTACGTGAAAACTATCTTCCTCCTGATTGCACCATTCTACGGTACCAGTTAGATCATCCCCCTCACTTATCCAGTGATCTCTGAATCCAATTATTTTACCTGAATTGTTTATACTATCTCCATTTATGAAGTTCATTGGATATTCTCCGACAAAGTCCCCAAGCCATTTACTTTTTGGTTCATTTAGGATCTCATCATAAACGCCTATTTGCTCAATCCTCCCATCTCTCAACACGGCGACCCTGTCAGAAAGTGTAGAAGCCTCAGTTTGATCATGTGTAACATAAACAAAGGTGTGACCAAGTTCCTTTTGAATCTTCTTTAGTTCGGCTCTCGCAGTATATCTCACTCTTGCATCAAGATTGCTTAGAGGTTCATCAAGAAGAAAAATTTTTGGGTCCCTTACAAGTGCCCTGGCCAGAGCAACCCTCTGCTTTTGTCCTCCACTTAGCTGGTTAATGTTTCTTTCTAGGACATCTCCAATCTTCAGAGTTTCTGCAATTGATTCTATTTTACCTTTTATTTTACTCTTTTCATATTTTGCCATTTTCAATGGAAACTGAATGTTTTGATAAACTGTCATGTTAGGATAGAGAGCATAGTTCTGAAACACCATTGCTATATTTCTCTTATTAGGAGGTAATTTACTTATGTCCTTTCCATCAAGGATTATTTTTCCAGCAGTCAACTCTTCAATTCCTACTGTTGTTCTTAATAAAGTACTTTTCCCCATTCCTGATGGCCCGAGTACGACTAAGAACTCACCGTCATATATTTCTAGATTTAGCTTATTTAATACCCTTTTCTTTCCATATAATTTATAAATATTTTCATAACTCATTTTTACGTTCATCCGACTAAACCTCCTGATAAATATTGTCCTTTTAGATACTTTTGAAGCACAGCTGCTAATATTATGACTGGTATAGTTGCTACCAATGCAAATGTTGCAGATTCCAGTGGAAGGTTCCTTGACACATAATTATACAATGTTACAGGGAATGTAGAATCTGTTGGCACTATTGGGGCAATGATCACAGCATAGGTGAATTCGTCCCATGATGTCATCCATGCGAGTAAAAATGCAACCATAATTGGTACTCTTATCATTGGCATTAAAAGTCTGAAAAATGTGGAAGAAAAAGAAGCCCCGTCCACCCTTGCCTGATATTCCAGATCATGTGGTAAACTTCTAAATCCGCTCAACATGATAAAAACTGAAAGTGGCAATACGACCAGTTCCTGTGCAAATGCAACGCCAAACACCGTGTTGTCAAGATTCGCATTAAGAAAATAAACTGATATTGGTATAGCGATAACCAGCCCTGGCATCATATTGATTATGAACAGGAAGACAATTAGCTTGTTTGAAAGACTTGATGTAAGCTTAGAAAGACCATAACCTGCTGGTATTCCAAGACCAATTGCAATAAGACCAACCATGAATGCTACTTCCAGACTTCTTGTTAATGGACCTATTAAATCAACTTCCTTGAATGACTCAAAAAGATTACCCAGAGTGAAAGCAAGTGGGATCTGCCCAGGGTATATCTTTTCAAAGGTTAAATAAGCTGGTTGGAAGGCATAAATTATTAGTATCCATAGTGGATATATGAAAACTATTGCAAGGATAATTACTGCAATATACGTTGTCCATTTTCCCTTCTCATCTGACATGATCTTTTGCACCTCCAAGTCTTACCACTATGACAGAATACACCATTATTATAGCAAGTAGAATCGTTGCTGCCGCGTAAGAAATATTCCTTGTCTGAAGCGAAGAGTAATTTTCGAAGATTAGGGTATTCATTATAAGTGGATGATACCCTATAATTACCAGCGGCAATGCGAAAATATTAAATTCACTTACACCCCTAACGAGAAGTGCAATTGACATTATTGGTGCTATGTTTGGAAGAGTTATGTGTATAAATCTGCTAACTGCACCGGCCCCATCCACTGATGCAGCCTCATATAATGTTGGAGGTAAAGATGACAAACCTCCGTATAGAATTAATGCAACCAGAGGTGTATTCTTCCAGAAATCAGAAAACATTACAACACCAAGTGAAGAACTGTTTGTACTAAACCAGTCCACAGGTTTTAATCCGATTGATACGAGAGCTGAGTTTGCATATCCCCCAACTGCCTGAAATATTATAGAAAATACAAAGGCACTGACTACAGTAGATATACCAAGAGGAATAATAACTAGTGTAGAAAACGCTTTCTTACCTTTGAATGGCTTTACGAGGACCATTGCAATTGCCAGTGCTATAAAAAGCTGAATCATAAGAGCCCCTACGCTAACAAGCAAAGTATTAATTATAGCACCATATAGTCCATAACTGGGCAAGGCTAAATAATTTGCTAGTGTAAAACCGTGCTTTCCTATAAAACTATCGTAGACCACAGTTATGGCTGGAATTATTGCCAAACCTATTACATAAGCTAATGCGGGGATGGCAAAAATAAGATAGAATATATTCCTTTTTGCTGACCTCTTGAAAACATTTCGTCTTGATAGAAAGTCTTCTTTAGTTACGTTACCGCCTTTAGTTTTGTTCTTATCCATATGATTTTCATTTTCCATTTTG
>JAJZJZ010000143.1 GCA_021809755.1 Thermoplasmata archaeon | reverse complement strand
TTTTACAAAAGTATCAATTCTTCACAACTTTTTGTAGACATGGTTAATGATAAAACGCTAAAGAGGTTTGCTAGATCAAAGCTCGAATACGAGCAGATCAGATTAGATAAACTCAGAGGAGAAACTATTGGAGTATTCAAAGGGGTAATGAAATTAATATTGAATAGACATCTAGCAGTAATAGAATACGATAGAAAAAAAAGATTGAAAACATATTTAGGACTTTTCGTCTATATATCTTTCTATACATTTTCAAAAAAAATAAAGTTCCTTCAGAAATTACAAGAAACACATAATGAAATTCAATCGCTTAGTAGATATTCTTAAAGGACCCCAACATTTAACACGAAAAGATAGTAAACATAATATTTAAAAGTAGGAACAACTGAAGATGATTATGAATGGCTATAAAATATCAGTAGTAATCACAAATCTGAACGATAAAAGGATCAAAGGCTTAATAGAGACTCTTGAAAATCAAAATCCTTTCGAAATTATTGTAGCGGATGGGGGGTCGACAAAGGAACATATTGAGCTTTTAAACTCTATTAAAATTAATCAACTAAAAATTTACATTCTCGAAGGTTCAATCGCAGTAACCAGAAGTAAAGTAGTTTCCAAGATTAATGGCGATATTACTGTATTTATCGATACAGATGAGATTCCAGCTTCATCAGACTGGCTAAAAAAGATCACACAGCCCATAGCTGATGGTTGTGCAGATTTTATATTTGGTCCAACGAAGCCAATTGAAGACCCAAAAAATAGGATAGAGAGATATTTTAATTCGTATGATAGGTGGTTTTATGAAAATATAGTTCCAAACGACGTATCAAAAGGTCCAATGGGTAACTCGGCCTGGAGAACAGACCTGTTAAAAACAATCGGTTTCGATGTCGGACTTTCAATTGGAGGTGAAGATTATGATGTGAATCTTAGATCGCTTGCCGCGGGTTATCGAGGTAAATTTGTAAAAGACGCAGTTGTTTATCATGACCAAAGCGGGATCAGAACACTTAGGAGATTTGCTAAAAAGATGTTCTGGAATTACCTTGTGGGGGCATCTCTTGCATACAAAAAAAATAAAGTTGCAGTTGAAAAATTCCTTCCATCGGTGTCAGGAAGTTCCTGGAAGGGGGACCCTCTGGAAATCTTTGTATTAATCCTGAAACCTTTTGCCTTTATCACTTCTCAAATTCTGTCACTGGATTATCTACGAAGGAAAAACTCAAATTGAGATAAAACAAAATTCTACCCTTAAATATACTCATCCCTAAAAGGGCATTAAAGGCAAAAGAATTATAATTATTGAATATACAGAATTAATGCATCGACCAAAAAACTACTCTGATGACACTCCAATTCTGAGGAAAATGAAGCTCGTATCAATTCATTACGTTGGTCTGTATTTAAGAGGCTTACTGTCATTGTTTCAAGTTTCTGTTGGTAAGAGGGAGTATTTTAAACCGGGAATAACTGCAACAATAGTAACCAAAGACGATCCCTGGATATTTGAGTCCATAGAATCGGTGAAACAGTACGTTGATCAAATAGTAATAATAGACTCCTCGAAAAACGATTTTTCAAAAAAAATTGAAAATTTTATCTCGTCTCTGGAAGGAATAGATGTAACCTTCAGGCACGAAAACTTAAGTATATTTGAAGCCAGAAAACTTGCTCAAAGTCTATCAGAAAGGGAATGGATATTACATTGGGATGGAGACATGATTGCTTATACATCTGGATCGAGAGACTTTGGAGGGCTTGTTGACTACATATACAAATTAAATAATAAAAAATACTACGTAATATATTTTCCATTAATCAATATCGGAGTAGAACTCGATAGGCTATGCAAGATGAAATATCAGGTCGAACCATGGCTGTATTCAAACAGCAATAGAATAAAATGGACAGATAAGACAATCAACAAATCTAATAATGAACACATCGAAATACTAAAAATCCCACTTTATTTTAAAAAAATATATTTAGATACAAATTACGTTCTCCACCTGAAACATTTGATGCCACGAGAGAAATTCATAGTAAAAATATTACATTTCAAATTCATGGGGATGGACAAGAAAGTGGATTATGAAAAATTCTATAATGAGAATAAAAATGTAAAAATTCCCTTCTATGAAGATGACACTGAACCTTACGATTTAAGTTCAAAGGATGCTCTCCCCGATGTTATTAAAAAATATTCAGGAAAAACAAGAGAACAAATATTCAGGGAAAAGGGGTATGACAATTCTGAATTGTGATTGGTACTATAATTTAATTATTTTGCCATAGAAGTCCAGCAAATCCTTTCTAAACCTATCAATTGTGAAGTGCCCGGCTCTAGAAAATCCACGTTTAATCAATTCGCTCCTTATACTCAACGCATCATTTATTGAAGATTTAATCTCTCCAACATTCATAGGATCAACTGTGATGGCAGCATTTCCGGAAGTTTCCAGAATGGGATCTATGTTGGAAGCAACCACTGGAAGACCGACTACAAAAGCCTCAACAACAGGGTATCCAAAACCTTCTTCAAGACTCGGATATAATAAAAGATCACACGCATTATATACTTTATTCAAGACATCCTGTGTAAGGTGTGATAAATTAATGGAATCTTCCAAATTATATCCGATCGAAACTATCTTAAAATCTATTCCCAGTACTTTCTGAAGTTTTGCTATTGTACCGAGATTCTTCCTTTTTACATTGGAGGAAACTGACAATATTAGCTTCTTTTCGATTGGCAGATTCAATTCTTTCCTTATTTCTGGTTTAGATCTCTCTATATGAAAGAAGCCAGAAGAAACTGCGGGATTTATTGTCTTTATATTTCCTTCGAATCCATACTCTATAAGACTTTTTTTGACGTATTCTGTATTTGCAATCAAATTAGGAAACCTGGCGTACTTTTTATAAAGCCTCCTTCGGAAAATTTTAATCATCCTTTCATTATCATTTCCACTATATTTGGAATAAAGATCTGTGTTAAGCCTGGCGAATGGATTTTCATGAATTGTGACCACTGAGCGGTATATATTGTCTGAAACAGGTGGTACAGACTCATGAGCATAGTGGACAATTTTTTCTTTATCCAATTCTATATTCAGCTGTTTGCTAAAGCTTCTCATAGAAATTCCTGAGAATACTGAATTAAAAATATAATGGTTACCCAACGATCCGTTAACTCTTAAGTGACCTGTCTCATCTGGCCACCTTGAATGATCCAGAACCATATCTATGTTCAAGGCACGAGGGTTACAGGCCTTTACAATATCTTCAGCATACCTGAATACTGCTGAAGGTGGTGGAAGAGTGTTGGCAACATAGATTCTAAAGTCCTTAAGATTATTTTGATGGTTAATTTTTAGCAAGATAATTCACCTATACGAGAAACAGCCTAATTTTTTTTTCGTTGTACCATATTATATGGGATTTCTATTCAGACACAGAAAGTAAAATAGTATATTGAGGCATCACTTTATTACGCAGAAGCTAAACGTCTCGATAATCCAGTACACAAAACTGAATGTTGGAACAGGTACTGAGAAAGCTGTCTTAAACTTTTCAAGATACTACCCAAGAGATAAATTCAACCTTACAATTTACCAAACGGATAAAGGGTCTCAGCAGAATTTAACCGAAGATGAGGTTCAATCTTACTTGAACGGAACAGAACTGATAACTCTATCCAGTATTGATGCCAGATTCCGCCTCTCCGAGATTATTAATTCAGAAGAATCCGGAAAATTTGAAAGAGCTTTTGCGAGACTTTTCTCAACGTTCCTTACAGTAACAGTAAGACCTCTGTTGAATGTCGTAATAAATAGGAACAAACTAAGGAAAATTTACGATTCTCACATTATTTACATATATGATGCTGAAAATGCTGGTTTTGTACCGTTTAATCTCACCCATAGCCTAATAATAGGTTGCATGAGGGGGACATATGAAGACGTGCTACAGGGAGGAAAACAT
>JAJZJZ010000142.1 GCA_021809755.1 Thermoplasmata archaeon | reverse complement strand
CTTACGAATTGAATGAGGATAACAAAAAAAGGGAAATTGAAGGATTGTTGGAAGCCATGAGGAAATTTGAATTGAGGGAGGGATTCATATTGACTTATAACCAGGAAGATGAGATTGACATTGAAGACAAAAGAATTATAATCAAGCCCGTCTGGAAGTGGATATGATTATGCAGGATTATGAAATAAATTCCACATCATTCAGGAGTGGTAAGATGTTACATGGTTAACGGAAACCGTATCCTGGGTACTACGTTGCTAAACCTTACGGTACCCAGTATTTTCAATAAGAAATCACATAAAATATTAGTAAAATATCAATCGTCTTTTGCCGCCATAGCCTCATGAGAAAGTTTATTCTACAGATAGATTGGGTATTTGATAGATTAATGCAACGAATCTCTCCTAAAAAAATGATGACCATTCCGGAAATACTGAATATTTTAGATCCAGACTATTTGCAAATCATAGCGAAAAATTCGCAATTAGATATCAAAAAACACAAAAACCCCGTTCATGATGATATCCCAATTAACTTTTCCAATATAAGAGAGAACTTAACCTACAAACCGGAATTTATGAAGCGGCTAAATGATTTAGATTGGATTGAAAGAGATATGCTGAGAAGAGTGTTTCGCTCAACTGCCTTTCAATTACCGTTAGAAGTTATGACTGAAGACTATTCAAAGAAATTTTTTCAGAATTGTATTTCAAAAATGCTAATTTTTGCAGTTCCATCCCCGGCAAACGCCGAATATTATATCGTTCCAGTGGAATATGAACTTATCATTGACGAGTCTACAAAATCTACATATAATTACAAAAATGAACCAACTTTATCGGCCATGATAAACAATTACAATCTCGCCTTCCTTAAAAAAATGTGTGCCTCCATGAACACAACTGTTTATGACAATACCATTTTCACAGTTTCAGATCTGGTTGTTGCCATTATGAACACTTTTGAAAAAAATTTATCTGAGCTGCCTTTGCAAATTTTTAATATTCTTGAAAAAAGCTGTGGAAGTTTAGGGCTTTTAACACCAATGGAAATGAAAACTCTATTAAAGTATGACAATAAAGAACCTCTATCCGAAATGCTAAAACAAAACAATGCAAATTTTGGAAACTTTCCCATTATTCTCTTCCAGAAGGGAATAATGGTAACGATTGAGGTTGGGATATATGAAAGACAAACCACGGCACTCATGCCCGATGAGATATTTCTTTATGTCAACTCCTTAATCAGGAAAAAACCTGATACGAATACTGCCACTGAAATACCAAAAATGTATGATGTTGAAGATATAATGCTGTTGCTGAGGAAGATTTTTGTTGGCATTTCCTTTCTTGTAGTATCTGGTAAACGCAGGAATGCTGAGATCCTGTCAAAGTTTGTTTCAATGAGAATAGAAATGATCAAATTTCTCCTGAAAACAACGTTCAATGGTGGTTGGATTGAGGGGTCAACAACAAATTTTACCTTGACAAACAGTGCTCTTAAACTGATGACAAACCAGGAGAATGCAAATTATGTCAGAACAAGCTTAGAAAGAGCCATTTCGATGGATGATAAAATAATATTCGAAGATCAGTATCGTTTCCTTAAGAAACAATCTAGATCGATTATTGAAGAGAAGATAAAACTCATAAAGGGACCTATAAAAGTAATGAATATTTTGGAGGAACTGCTTAATAATACCGAAATATTAATGTTGTTCAGGATTGAAAGATTTCGTAGCATAGAAAATCCATATAACCATTACAATTCGAGACGATTTACCGACGATTTAAGTATTAATCCTTGGAAGCTCATGAAAGAAATTGTTTTTCAGGAACTCAAGGAAGAGTTGGTAAAGCAGTATTTTTTCGGAAATTTTGTGTGCAACTCTGAAGATTTTGAAGAGGAGAGCTATGTTGCTCCACGCTCAAATGATCAACCGTTAGATACCTTTAGCTCTGATATTAAATCAATGAAGATTGTAGGAGAAAACCTTTCGTTGTCCATACTTCCGGACTTTGAAGTCATAACTGACATTTCCAGTAATTTTCAAGATATTCTGAAGCTATCCGAATTTTCCGATATTGTTTCCGTAGACAAGGTCGTCGTATCAAAAATAACAAAATCTTCCCTTCTGAGATACATCAATAAGTTTGGCAGTTTAGAAGGCGCGCTCAAATTCCTCACCGACGCTAGCAAAACAGGAATTCCGGAGAATGTTAAAAGGCTAATTCTTGACGTGGGCGAACAACAAGATGAAATAAGTATTATTCCTGCTCAATTTGTAGTCAAAGCAAAAGATAGAAATATATTGGACAATCTTCTTCACTTAAAAGAATTTCAGAATTATTTTGGAGAGAGGATTTCACATAACGCTATTGCAGTTAAAGATGGGTTTGGGCAGGAAAGGATTGTTAACGCTATTCGAAAAAAAGGATACGTAGTTAAATTAAATAAGCCATAGACCCTAAAACATGGGAGTGGTGTAATGCCACATTGCGAAAGTCAACTACTCCTCCCTGACGAAAGGGGCTTGTTGCTGGTCTCCCCTCATACCCATAGGCATGGATTCATTTGTAGTTGGATATATGAAACACCGGGTAGCGATCGCCAAGTTTATTCATGAATTTTTGATCAGAAGTGTATAATGGGCTTTTCATGGATATAGCAAGGGCAAGGTATGCAGCATCGTATACAGTGGTTCCAGAATCCATTGCAACAGATATCGCAGATTCATATAAACCGTCAAGGAGAGGATAAAAGGCGATCTGGAACTTGGATAGAGCATACCCTATCTGCACCAGATCATCCCTTCCAATTATCGGGTTGTATCTTAGCGCGTTTATCACTTCATAAGGCATCAGTTGAACGGAATATATCGTTATCTTTGCGTTCAGATAATCTTCAAGCAGCTTGAGAGATTTATCGGTGTACTCCTCGTTAACAAACCACTTTATAACAACAGATGCATCAATTACTATGCTCTCTGATCTCTCCATTTCCTTATTTCCTCGGTTGAATTCCATCCCATGGATGATTTACGTACCTTTGCTGCTATGGTAATTCCCTCTGCTATTGCGTTTCTGTCAATCAAACGTTTACTGGACTCCTCATCCGATATCCTTTTAATGACAGATTCTCTGATCACATCGCTCCAGTTTATATAAGACAATTTTTTCATCTTTTCCTTGGTCTCCTTATCAATCCTAGCGGTTATAATCTCCATGAGATGTAATACTCGTATGTATTATTAATATTACGTCTTATACTATGGCGGTTATATCCAGTTAGATAAATAATTAATTTATGTATCATTTCTTATTGAAAACAGCGGATATCGAAAGGTTTATAATGTGTGTGGTAATACACCCACATGACTGTTATACCTCATAAGGTCAAAAGAAACGGAAAGGAATATTACGAGTTGATAGATGTAAAGAGAGTTAAGGGAAAAACTGTCCAGACATATGTTGGCTATCTTGGAAAGAATCCCAGATCAAAGATTGATGTGAACCCAAAGGAAATACTTCCATATCTAGAGAGACTTCTCACATTAAGCATAAGTCAGGAAGATATTAACAGCATACTGAAGAAGATTGGTATAGAATATGACGCATGGCCAATAACGAAGATAGTAATAGAGAATGACCTGAAGTTAAAGAAGGCATTCCTCAAGCTAAAATGACAGAAATGGAAAGAGAGATCGTATTCAAGACTATGGTCAAAGTATGCCCTCTGTGCAGATCAGGTCTCCATACTTACAAAACAGAAAGACGCACGGTGAAATCTGTCAACGGAAGTTTTGTGGCAGTTCACAAAATCATGAAGTGCAGGAATCATGAGACCAGATTTAAGTCTGAACTTCTCCATTCAATCATAGAACCTTACTGCACGTATGCAAATACTGTCATGTTAGAGGGATCAATGAGGAGATTCATCGATGGAAGAAGCGGTGAAGAGATCGCAGTGGAGATGAACAACGGGATATCAGGTCGCCATGTGAGAAGACTCAGCAACACGGCACTTGACATATTCCCCGTTATACACGCTGAGAATTCTCATAAAATTC
>JAJZJZ010000141.1 GCA_021809755.1 Thermoplasmata archaeon | reverse complement strand
CATAGGCTTTGGTTCCTTTGAAAATAACAGTTACTATCCGCTCATTGGAGATAATTCTTCCTATTCTCATATGGTATCAGCTTAAAGGTTTCCTCTCTTAGCCTGTTCTAATTCAATGGACTGGAAAAGTGATTTAAAGTTTCCCTTTCCAAAGGATGTTGCACCCCTCCTTTGTATTACCTCATAGAATACTGTTGGTCTGTCTCCTACAGGCTTTGTGAATATCTGCAGTAGATACCCGTCATCATCTCTATCCACCAAAATGTCAAGTGCTCGGAGCTTGTCAATATCCTCCTTTATCTTTCCTACTCTGTCCTCTAACGTGTCGTAATACACCTTTGGAGTTGAGAGAAATTCAATGCCTCTGGATTTCATATCAGAAACTGTTTTAATTATATCATCAGTTTCCATTGCAATATGCTGAACTCCTGGTGAATTGTAGTAGTCAATATATTCCTGAATTTGTGATTTCTTCAGACCGAGAGCCGGTTCGTTTATAGGAAATATTATTTTTCTGTTATTGTAATGGACGACCTTTGACCTGAGGGCAGAATATTCAGTGCTTATATCCTTATCATCGAAACTTATTAGCTGGTCGAATCCAAAACCTTTGGTATAATATTCAACCCACTGATCCATCTTCTTATCCTCTACATTCCCAACTATATGATCTATTTTCTTTATACCTGTAGGTTTGATGTCCGGTGATTCCACTTCTTTGAATCCGGGGGGGAGTTCATCCTCATATTCGCCATAATCATTTAGAGAATGAAGTGTTTCTCCAAAAGAATTGGATATTGCACTATAAAGAGTTCCATTATCTGTTTTGATCTTTTTCACAGGGCCATGTTTGACAACGCCTCTTCTATCAATTTCGGCGATGGTATCGTTAATATCCGGGACTGTCATGGATATATCTCTAACGCCATCTCCGTGAATTCTTGTATGCTCTGTAATAGGGGAAGATGGAAATAATGTGTTGGTAAAAATGAACTTTATATCGCCCTGTTTTAAAAGATAAGATACCCTATCCCTGACACCAGTTTCTGGTCCTGAATAACCTACCAATTTAAATCCCAAACCATATTGGTGGAAATAACTCCATTCCTTGGCTGATCCTACATAAAATTCAAGTGTATCTACCGAGTCTAAAATCTTTTCTGATACCATAGAATAAAATTCCATGGACTATAATAAGTTTATCTAAAAATTGGTTCTCTACCGTGCTACAGAGTGTCTCGGTATGCATATGGCATTGACACTCAAAATATTAATACAAATATAGAGCATGATATATAGAGATATTAAATAAAATATCACATCTTCTTCCGTACGACCAGTAATAGTTAGAATGCCATAGAATGTCACGAAATATTTATATTATGCATTGAGAATTCCTGATTTTGAAAAACAAAACTGCTAATTTAAAACTCGCTTTGTTAATACTCATTGGGGTGTTTTTAATCATCGGGATACATTTCATAATTTCCAATACTGATTCTTCATTTGAACAAGGACATAACTTTGTTACTCAGGAAAAATATGCAAAGTTTTGTGTTTCCAATAACAAATTGACGGAAATATACAAAAATACTGGTTTGAATTTTAAAAAAGAACATCGTCTAGAGCCCAAATTTTTCGGTCAATTTAAACAGAATGAATTTGCCAGCAATCACACTTTAGACAACTCAACAAATGGAAACTTATTGCGATGGACTTTTGAGAAGGATTCAGCTGGAGGTTTTATAGTTTCACTTTCAGATAAGAGTACTAATAAAATAGTTATTACATTTGCCTTATTGGGCATATTAGGCACCTTCTCAATAGAAACTCTTCTTCCAGATAAAGGCCCTGAAACTATTGCATTTTTAAAAAGTCCGCATAGTTTGAAAAACGATCTAAAGGGGGTTTTTAGTGCACTTGTTATAATTGCAATGATTATGGCGTTTCTAAATTTAATGGGTTCATACAATGGTATCTTTATAGGTTATCAAATCTACAATGTTAATATGAACGGGGTTTCAGTGAGTTTCGTATCTCCATTAATAAATACAAACCCCGCACCAGGGTTCATTCCATTTGGGAGAGGGGAAATCTGAGGTTAGAACATGGAGAGCTTCAGCAAATGGATCAAGAACAGTAAACTAACAATAGAATTTATGAAAAAAAAATTCTATTTTATTATATTGATAAACGTATTAATGTGGGTAGGCGCGGTATACTGTATATACTACACATTAACCGGTGCAATGTCATCTTTTGAAGAATATATTGTTATTACACTAATCCCCATTTTTGGCACATTCAGTTCAAGGTCAAAGAAAAAGAAACCTCAACCAAATAAAGACGCTCAAACAACAAAACAAATTGTTAAAAAATGAGTCTTGAAAATGGAAGTTTATTCATAATAATTTTTATTTTTGTAATTTTCATCAATGGTGTAACATGTGAAATTAAAAACTCACATATTTTATTATATTGAGAGTAATTCCAAATATGGCTGAACACGGTGCAAATGAAAAAAAATCATACTCTGAAATCAATGAGGATAAAGATGTCATTTACATGCAGGTGCTATGCCTAAAAATAAGAGAAAGGCATTGGAAAAATAAGGATGAAATTATTAGAATTTTTAAGGAATTCATAACTCTGCCTCATGAAATCAATGGGATCATTCATACAAAGGTATACAAATCTCTCAGATATGATTCTGATTTCATAATTTGGTTATCTTCAAGAAACCCCTCAACTATAAGGGAGGCAATGGATATTATTTATTCAAAATCAGGGCATTTAGCAAAATCTACCTTTAGCATGCTTTCCATTTATGTCAAATCACCCTATCTGAAAAATGCAACCCATATCGAAGAAGATCTGAAAAAAAAGGGTCTGAAATATTTTGTTGGTTATCCTATGAGCAAAGACCCGGAGTGGTATCTTATGGATTATGACACCAGAAAGAAAATAATGGATGAGCACATTAAAACTGCAATGACTCACCCTATGAATCAGGGAATTCAGTCTTATACAACATATTCTTTCAGCATTGCGGATCAGGAATTTGCTGTTCTATATGAAGTAGATTCCCTATACAGATGGATGAAGGTTGCAGAATCACTGCGTGAGGTAAAGGCAAGAAAATGGATCACAAAGGAAGAGCCTATATTAATTGGAGTTAGTGTTGACTGACATACCCCCATAATGAAGGATTGGAGATTCTCACTTTTACCTTCTTTTCATCTTCACCCCTCGCGATCTGGACGGTTTTATGAGAACCCATTGCTGAGTTTAAACTCGCTTCAGTCATGAACCTTGCCCCCTTTAGGGATATTTCTTCAACCTGCTCCTCTACTCAGACTGCAGAACGGAGACATTGCGAACCTCATGTGGAAGTTCTCTCGGTTCAATAGTCGAATGAGAATTTTCATCCATGACTTTCTAACGGTTTTCACTTGAGAAGTTTCTCTTGCCTGAATCTTAATACCTTTGCAACGTATATTGGTTTTGCAATTCATCCACATCGCAAGCTCGGTGGGTTTCTTGCTCAAATCATTGTAAGGAATAAGGAATGTACATTATAAGATATTCAGAGATTGGTCTAAAGGGAAAAAGTTCCAGAAGGCAAATGGAATCTAGGTTGGTCAGCAACGTTAAATATGCATTAAATACAAATGGATTGAGCGCAGAAGTTAAGTGTGTATTTGGAAGAATATACGTTGAATCAGATGAACCCTCTATTGGTAACATTCTTTCACGAATTTTCGGGATAAAATCTTACTCGAAAGCCAAACGATTCAAATTGACCGAATTTAAAGATATTGTTGACACCGCAGAGCAACTCTTTGCGGATCAGGTAAAGGGAAAAACATTTTCGGTAAGAACAAGAAGAATTGGTGACCACAATTTTAAATCAATGGAAGTATCACAGGCAATTGCGGACAGACTTTATGAAAAATCTTCAGGTGTGAACCTTAATAATCCAGAGGTTGAGGTATACTTGGAGATACGGGATAATCAGGTCTATTACTTTACAGAAAAAATGAAGGGACCAGGCGGGTTACCTTTGGCAACAGAAGGAAGATATCTTGCCC
>JAJZJZ010000140.1 GCA_021809755.1 Thermoplasmata archaeon | reverse complement strand
AATTGCCACGAATATTTTTATTTTATTCATTACAGGGTTATTAGGTAAATTCTATAAATATTTTATTGCCGCTTACTTGTTTTATATATCTTATTTTTTTTAAACTGACAAATATTTAGTTTTAGAATCTTGCCTATGTTTAAACATATATAGCCCGATAAAAAGTATAATTGCTCATTCCATCTATAGTTTTTCCATATAAGGCTTTCTGTTATAATATCGAAAACGGGCCCAATTTCCATACTTCTCGTTCCCGTTGGAATAGTGCTTCTATTTATCGTACTTTAAGGAATCTTCTATCTTGACATAGCACTGGGAATTTTACTTGGCTTCATAGTGATATTTATAAATATAGGGCTTCATACTATTTACATGAGGGCAATACCAGATGGTGTTGCGGCGGTTGTAAATTCCCCTGTCACAACTTTTTCAATTGGAGGTTCACCTCTGATGGCTGCACTTTTCAGTCTACTCCCTAATTGCCTCTATTTCCCATATATAATGGCTGCTGCAGGAATCTGTGTAGTCATAGTTTCGCTTCCTGCATTTAGGATTTTGAAAAATTTACCTTAAAAGATATCAGGTATTGCGAGGTTTATAGAAAATGAGGGTGAGTCCAATCTCATTCAGCAACCCTTTTAATAAAATGTAATTTTTAAAAAATGAATTATTAACCAAAGGTCAAAATATGAGGGTCTCTTCTTAAGTATTATGAATGAATGTTTGGATATGAAAGTTGACGTTCTAATTATAGGCGCCGGGGGTGGCGCATATCCAGCCGCATTCAGGCTTGCCGGATCTGGAAAGACTGTTCTTATGGCCGATCCAAAAGGTGTGCTTGGGGGAAACTGCCTTTATCTGGGGTGCATCCCGTCAAAGACGGTAAGAGAACTTATTGAGATAAATGAAAGATCAGGCAGATTGCTTGGTTCAAAAAATCATGCTGATTTCAGGTTGATTCAGCAACATAAAGATGACGTGCAACAAATGCGTTTTGACCAGCACAACCGGGAAATGTCAGAATTCCAAACTCTGAAATTCATGAAAGGAAAGGTAAGCTTCACAGGAAAAAACAGCGCGAAGGTATCCACTGAAAGTGAAATGATGGATGTGGAATTTGATTATGCAATCATTGCAACCGGAACAGTAGTTTCAAGGATATCCTTCCCGGGATCTGATCTTTGCATAACAAGTGATGATATATTCTCATTCGGTTCAGAATTCAGGGAAATTCCAAAGAAAATGGTGATTGTGGGTGGAGGCTATATAGCACTTGAGGTTGCAAATATGTTCCATGCCCTTGGAACAGAAGTGCATCTTTTTGTGAGAACAGAAACGGTTCTCAGGAATATAGACAGAGATCTTGTGAATATTGCTTATCCACTAATAACACCATACCGGGTTCATATGAATACATCCATTAAGGAGATAACAGGAAAGAGGGGAGACCTCAAGATCAACTACACTGAGAATGGAGATGATCTTAATATGGAGGCAAATGAGGTTTTACTTGCTGTAGGAAGAAAGGGTGTTGTTCCCGACGGATTGGATCTCACTGGAGTGAAATACAGCAGCAGGGGTATTATAGAGGTTAATGACACGCTACAAACAAATGCTTCACATATCTATGCAACTGGCGATATAACAGGAAGAACACCGTATTTTCATGCTGCGGTTAGGGAATCATTGGTTGCGGCAAACAACATTCTGGGTGATACCACAGACAGGATGGATTTCCAGAATGTTCCGGTCACAATATTCACCTACCCTCCAATTTCATACATAGGCATATTGAGAGGTGAGGCAAGGAAGAGGGATATGGATATAGTGGAGACCTCCTATGCCATGTCAGGAGATTCACGGGCACAGATGTATGAGGAACAGGATGGTGAAATAAGGCTATTCTTTGAAAGAAAGACAGGAAGGATAGTTGGTGGATGGGTTGTGGGATTGGATGCCCCACAGCTCATTAATGAAATAGGCACAGCCGTTTTTAATTCACTGACGGCGTCGGATATGTCTAAGTTCCCGGATCAGCACCCAACCACAAATGAGGGGATATCTAAAGCAGCAAGGGCCTGGAAGAGTTCTACATAATCAGGTCACCATTTTACATAAAAGATACAACTTTTTTCAGTCCATATTTTATCCATCAACCATGAAATGGCATTAAGAAGTCGTGAAATTAGAAAATTATATTTTTAAAATCAAAATAGTTTATATTTTACAAATAGAGACTTGTTTCTATGATAAGAATGAAATATATATCGAAGAGGGAAATGGATCTCAATTTACATCATGAATTTGGGTAGCATCTATCACTAAACATTGTTATAAATAAAAAAGTGTCCTTTTAGCATTTTTCCTTATAATGCATTTTTACTTCTAAAGTAAATTAGAACGTTTTAGATAAGAATATATAGAGTGTCCCATATTTCAACAACCGACGATCTTCTTAATCCTCCTTGGCCTATTCCCAGATAATATATTTGATATTACCATGAGATTGTATGCAATGATCTTAAAACCAACTACATGATCAAAGGATTTGTTATGTGTATACCAGATATTCTCACACTCTAGCATTTCTTCCAAAATTGAAAATGTTCTTTCTATTTCCCATCTTAAGGAATATAGGGAGGAATATTCCCTTCTGAGATCTATTCCTACCATTCTGTTCATTGTTAATCTATCATGATGTGCTCCCTTTGACCTTTGGGCATTATCAATGTCATATTACAATTAATGACATATAGCTGCGTTGGCCTTTCAATGCTCTGATTCATAAAGGTCACTGCTGCACGCAGTGTAATAAAATATTCAGATCAAATGTGTGAGAAATATCTCAGAATGTTTAAGAGACCTGGGAAGAACCGTGCAATAGTTGCAATTACATGAATGTCATAGAACTTTTTTATAGAAGGCATCCTATAACCATAGCGTATCAAACCTTAAAGGACAAGAATAATTAAAGTAATAAAAGATTAGACAAACAATCTGGGGAACCGGAATATATTGAAAATGTTAAAAAAAGAAGATAATTCTATTCTCTTTGATTCATGTAGCTGTTAACCATCATCCAGAATCCATTATCAATATTTGATCCCTCACCAAGAACGTACGACACCTCATTTTCAGAATCCGGATCATATCTTACCCGCATTGCATAATGGCCATTCTTGTAAATAACTGTAAGTGTAACAGGTGTATCTTCTGGCATCCCCTCGTCATCGGCCTCAGTGGTCTCAAGGTATTCTTTTAGTGTACCACTCCATATAACCGCATACCCCACTTTTTTAACCTTATCCATTACTTCGTCGGTACTTTCTTTTATATCTTTCATTGGTATCATAATATTGAACAGAAAAAGGTATATAATAATAACGTAGGACGCCTCGCACTCCATAAAATGTCATTCAGATATTTAACGAAGTCCACCCGATTGATTTTTATCAAGGAAACTTAAGAATCAACATAATATTGGAAGGAATGGAAATTTCAAAACACAATGAAATATGAGAGGGGGCGATAGATCACTGAGAATAATTGGAAAAGATAGCCAATTATGAGCACTCAAATCTAAATTAAAAGAGGTTTGATGAAAGACATGAGAAAAACTTTGACATAGGCATTACGTAACTCATAGATATTTACATCAACGTGTGGTGACTAACAGAAATATAGGCAATGGTATATTATGATTCACCAACAAAATTATCAATACTAAAACCACCTGGCACTAGTTTACGTATTCTTGTTGAATTTATCCATATTAACAGGCTGTTTTGTATTTCATGAAAGGTAAGATGCCCATATATTAAAATAAAAATGTTAGGCTTAGTATTTAACATAGATGCTACGCCATAAAAAGGAACTATGTTTGGTCACTTATTTGATTTTCCGTAAAAGAGGCGTTATCAAATAATGAATACGTTTAACTTCTTGCCTTAATTTAAACTTTGAATATTTCCTGATAAATTATCTGGCAGATTTTTCCCTTTATTTCTACTTCCTCGACTTGAAAATACAATACCCATAGAAACCAGCGCAAATCCAACTATCTGTATGGAACTCAATGTTTCCTTAAGCAGGAAAAATCCAAAAAATACTGAAATTGCG
>JAJZJZ010000139.1 GCA_021809755.1 Thermoplasmata archaeon | reverse complement strand
GCAGAGATGTCATTGCGGTGCTGTGGGTCCGTAGCTTAGCCAGGTAGAGCGATGGACTCTTAATCCATAGGCCGGGGGTTCGAACCCCTCCGGACCCGCTTCAACGGGTTTGGGTACATCAGGTATCCTATTAATAATGCCCAACTAAATATAAAAGTTCTAATTATCAAAGGCAATTCATAGTGCAAGAATATGCCTGATAAGTACAATTTAATAGATACGTTTCCTAATTTCATCAAGTTCTGGAAGGATAAGTTATTTATCGACACTAATAGTCAGGTAGATTTCTGGGAAAGCTTCTATAAGAATGAAGATGAAGAAATATTTAAAAAAGTCATCAAAAATTATTCAGACGAGGGGATTGAATGGAAGGATATTGCTAAGAAAATGATCTTTCCGATAAATTCAGAGAAGATTATTCGTATGAATGAAGCCCATATAAATCTCCAGAAAGTTATATCCGATTTATATAACGATCCAAAGGCAATGGAGATATTTCCAACAGATCTTACATTTGTAATATATGTTGGAATAGGTACCGGAGCAGGATGGGCAACAGATTATAGATCAAAACCAGCAGTATTATTCGGTCTTGAAAACATTATTGACATGCATTGGGAAAATGAGATTGCATTAAGAGGGCTGGTAATTCACGAAACAGGGCATGTGCTACAAGAAATAATTAGGAGAAGAAAGAAGCTTCCTTATGGCGATGGACCAATTTGGCACCTCTATGAAGAAGGTTTTGCTGAATATTTTGAATCACTATTATTAAATTCAGAAGAATGGCACCAATCGCTTGGACAACCCGGTTGGAGCACATGGTGTGAAGATCATATACAGTACTTATCAACATTATTCCTAAATGATGTTGCATCAAGCAATAAAACAAACAGGTTCTTTGGATCCTGGTATGATATAGAAGGCTGGAAGGAAACTGGCTACTACCTCGGGTATAGGATAATGAAGCAGATAGAATTACCCTTAAGAGAACTGGCCTGCTTAACTCCAGAAGAGATAGAGACAAAGGTATCGCAAACACTATCTGAATTTGCCAATTCGAGGTGACTGCCTATAAACCTAAGTAGCGATAAAGTGTTAAACAATTGCCGATGTCAACTTGGAGATTTACTTAGAATGCAAGGGATTCCAAACTCCCACTCTCTTAAGGATCACTTGGAATTGACTGATATGAATTCAACGCCGGTCTCATTGATCTTATGGATTCTGAGCGTGAGAATGCTGCCATTGACAGCTTCATTGTGTAAACATGCAAGGGATTCAACTGCACAGTGAATAAAATCCAAAAAATATACTGATCGTGAGAACTCATGCAATTTTTATTCAACGCAGGATAAAGAAAGATTAAGGAGGAGAATAAGGAATATTGTAGTTTGACGAATGATTGCACAACACACTCTTTAGGTTGTTTAATAGGGTTAGGTAAAAACATTAAGCACATTTCCCCGGACACACTTCATTATTTTCTAATACTATTGGTATTTTCAAACCATAGTAATGATGAAAGATACTCCTTATTCGTGATAACCTATCTTATTGCGTTTATTAATTTTATTTATAACTATATCGTTGGATATTAGTTATTTCTTTTCTGCGTCTGATTGTGTGTTGTTATCCATGATAGATCAATTATAACATATTTAGTAGTTACACCATCCCGCCGATATTTTTTCCTTAGTATTCACTCTTTTAATCCTATTCACGGGAGATAAAATACAAAAATAAACAAAAGATGAAAATTAATCACTTTTACCTGAAAGAGTTGTTTTTGTGATATCCCGCTTTAACTTTGTAAAATAAATTAGTGATTCCCTAAATTAGAAGGTTTTGCAAGAATGTAAATATAATTGAAATTTCTGGAATAATCATCAGGTTCAACATTCATTGTCATAACTTCAAATCCAGTGTTAAACAATAACAGCTTTAAAGTATTAGGCGAATAATAATTGAATGTAATTTTTCCACCCTCAAGAGACTCCTCTAAAATGCTTTTATCGGTTTCATCCGTTCTTGTTGCAATATATAGGGCGCCATCCCTTTTCAAAACTCTTTTGAATTCCCGAAGAACCATCTCTACTTCGAATTCATTGAAATGAACAAGCGTTGCTACATTCCATATCCCATCAAAACTTTTAGGAGGAAATTCTAAATGTCGCATATCCATTTTTTTAAAAATGACATTAGGGTTTTCCCTACTTGCAATCTCGATCATAGGCTTAGAATTATCAATGCCTGTTACTTTGAAACCTTTTTGAATGAAATACTTCACAAATCTACCTGTGCCACAACCTGCATCAAGAACTTGGCCTTCCTTCTTGATAGAAGAAGAGAACATAGTGAATCTTTCCAAAGCCCTTCTCTTCAAATCCTCACTCATAGATTCTTTTGTGAATACTTCATGATAACTTTTTGCCGTACTTCTATCATTGTAATGTTCCACAATTAGTTGAATGAGAGAAATTATAATAAAAGTTAGTCGTGCTCCCAGATATTTTGCTGTATGTGTAGCATTTTTCCTACTTTTTTGATATATTCAATGAATTAGATTTAAGGGAGTTTCCTTAAATGTATTGATTTAAATTAGACTTTGCAAACCTGAAGGAATATCTTCATTGTGACCTGAAAGGAGTCCGTCAGCCATAGTCTTCTTCATTATTGGTAACAATGCAGCAGCAGTAGCTCCAGATTTTGCATTATTCTCATCAGGATAAAATCCCAATGGGTAGAAAGCAAGTTTCCCATCAATGCCATAGGCTGAATCACCAACTATTAGAAAATTGTGAAATTTGAGGGCAATTTCGTGGCGGCCCTTTATAACATAAGATTCGATGCCGAGCGGCAATTCAGTTTTTTCATCATATTGAATGGAATTTTTTACATCATATAATTCAAGAAATACACTAACAAGTTTATCATCTTCATCCACTGCTTTAATTTCAGGCATGAACAATGGAACTTGAAGCTTCCTTGAGATAGAAGGGCACCCTCTCAAATGAGAATAATTTGTCATAATAACTGCAAGTGGTTCACCAAGTATTCTAACCATTTTGATCAGGTCAGGGATTTCAACTGGATCAATTAAAACAGCCCTATCCTTTTCCAGTAACAGATGAGAATACATCATGTATCCACTTTCTGGATCATTTGTTCCCCATCGAAAAATATTCTTTGTAATGGGTTCGAACATTTATGATTAATTTGCCTGCATATTTAATCATTTATACAATCAAATGCAGCAAATGTAAATATATTTTTCAAACCTGCATTGATTAAGCATGGAGTCCTATCAAACGCATATTAAGATAATTTATCTAAATTGCGCATAGCATTAATATTTTGTATCCATAGCAAAGCTCTCAAGCAGAGTGATCTTATGACTTTCTACCTTTGCACGTATTAGATTGGGCAGCGGAAAATATGGATCAGTATGACCAAAATCCAAACCAGTCACAATAGGTAAATTACTCTTACCGAATTCCTTCTGCAGCATTCTTTCAAGCATCCCTTCCATTTCAATATTCATCTTTTCAGTATATCCCCTAAACCTTGCAAAGCCCAATCCTTTGATCTGGTCAATAATACCCATAATATTGAGACTCCTGAGCATTCTTTCCACTGCGGTTGGGGAAGGCACTTCTTCAGAAGTCTCAAAGAGGAGAAGTTTTCCATTGAAGAATGAATCTTGAGGAAAATACTGAGTTCCTCTTAGCCAATCAAACACTTCAATATTTGCTGCGAATATCTCTCCTTGCATGTTTTCTCCGGAAATCCACTTCCAAGACCTAGATGTAGATTTACTGTTTATCGCACCCGGGTCCATGGAAGTACTCCAGTCCGGATATCCTTCTGAATATTCAGGAAATGGCTCCATTATCATTCCTTCAGAGTTCTCAAACAGCAATTTCCTCCAGTAATCACTAAATCTGTCATGAAAATGATCCATCTGGGCAAATCCTGCCATTACTGCCCCGCCGTAAACATTTCCCATATTATTCATTGAAAGGTACGTGGTTAGGGTTGTGCAATCTGAAAAACCGGTGAAGATTTTAGGGTTTTGCAGAATCTCATCTCTGTCGAGGAATTTCAATATTCTCATAGATTCTTCTCCCCCTATT
>JAJZJZ010000138.1 GCA_021809755.1 Thermoplasmata archaeon | reverse complement strand
GTGTCGATAATTTCATATTCTTTCCCCTCTATTACAATCTTCCCTCTATCGTTGGGTTGCCCCTCCCCGGTTGGAAAGAAGACTGAATTGTCCACTATTAAGTCTGTAAATTCATTAAATATTACTTTACCAGTAGTTTCTTTCAAATAATTGTCGTCCAGATAAGCTAATTTTGTATCCATTGATATCCCTTATACAATTTTCCTTTTATCCTTTTTCATTCTAAAAGAGAACTACCAATGCCATCAGACATACCTTAAGTTTTAGAATGCCTGAATTTTAGGTGTAATCAGTAATATTATTTTCAAATAAGCAAAAATCAAAGTCTTTTTTTAGCTCGACGGCCCACACAATTAAAATCATTGATTTTAGTCCTACCTATTTGACTTTGTTTGGCAACTTTAGGATTAATCCTGATTTAGTAAATGTAGGTTTAAACAAAGATATATATCTGTGAGTGTTTACTTCTCCGTTGGATTCTCATAGGCTTGAAACGCTTTATAATCTTAAGAGAAATGATATTAAATATGATCTAAGTGTAATGAGAACATTTGATGAATTTCTAAAAAAGCCTCATCAGAGCTTTGATAGTATTCATGTAGCTGGAACAAATGGAAAGGGTTCAACGGCTTCATTAATTTTTAACGTAATTAGGGAAAAATATAGAGTTGGTCTTTATACTTCACCGCATTTAAGAAGATTTAACGAAAGAATTTTCATCCACGATAGAGAAATTTCAGATTTGGAAATAGAAGGTTTTCTGAATAATGTTAACGGTTTCATAGTGGAAAACATTAAAGTGAATAGAAATCCTACTTTTTTTGAGGTTACAACAGAACTTGCATTCAACACGTTTAAGGAAAATAAAATTGATTTCGCCGTTATAGAAGTGGGTCTTGGAGGAAGACTTGATGCTACTAATGTTATTGAACCTAGAGTTTCAGTAATCACTAAAATTGGATTCGATCATGCAGATAGATTGGGAGGAACATTACAATCTATAGCTTTTGAAAAGGCTGGAATCATAAAGAATGGAAAACCTACTGTAACCTCGGAAATTAAAAATGAAGCAATCAGCGAAATCAGAACCATAGCAAAAAGGAAGAATAGCAAGCTCACAGAAATTAAAAACAGTTGTAAAGTAAACAATGTAAGCATATCTGAGGAGGGCTTATCTTTTGACTTGAAAACTGACAAAAATGAATATGAGATTCAATCAAAACTTATCGGCGATTTCCAGATAGATAACATATGTTCTGCGGTAAAGACAATTGAAGAATCTGGTATAGATATAGATCAGACTGATATCCAAAATGGCATCAAAAAAGCAAGATGGGTGGGAAGATTCGAGATAATAAGAAAAGCACCGAGAATTATACTAGATTGTTCCCACAACCCACCTGCAGCTAATTCCCTTTCCATATCATATAACAAAATATTCAACGATAATCCAATTTTACTTATAGGAATGTTATCAGACAAGGATCACTATTCATACATGAGAAATATTAGAAAAATCTCAAACAGAGTAATTTTTACAAGACCAGCAGAACCTGGTAGAAGCTTGGATCCGAATATACTCATGACAGAATCAGGAAGCCTTTTTAAAGAGGCAAAGGTAATAGAAGACCCTGTTGAGGCTTATGAATATTCAAAATCATTGGGTGAACCACTATTAGTTACCGGATCTATGTATCTGGTTGGAGTTGTTACAGAAATAGAAAATATCAATACTTTCCCTTATTAGAGCTTTTTAAATTTCACATTAGTCCTAATAATCGTACCTCGTACCCTTATATACTTTTTTTTGAACTTTCTCATTGTTGTGAGCAATAACAGACATGATTCAGATACTGGTAAAAAAAGAGTTTAGTATATCAGATGCTTAGAGATAAAATGCAGGTGCCAATGTGAATCCTTTTGATAAATTTGACAGGCAAAGCAATATATTAAAGGGAGATTTGTCTACACTAACCTCCTCGCATATTCCAGAATATTTCCCCCATAGAGATAGACAGATAGGACTTATGGTTGAGTCTTTAAGCAGTATTATGCGTGATTCAAGACCTTCTAATCTTCTCCTTTATGGAAAAACTGGTACAGGTAAATCGTCGGTTACTCAATATGTGATTTCAAAACTTGGAGAAAAGGCCCCTGACTCTATTCTTACCTGCTATCTTAATTGCCAAACCTTCGATTCCCCGTATTCAATATTAATAAATGTTGCAAAGTCCGTTTCCGATGCAGATTCTATTCCATTATCAGGGTGGCCATTGGATCGTGTTTATTCTGAATTGAGTAATAGAATTGAAAAAAGTAGAAGGTATATTGTTATCATTCTTGATGAGATTGATAAGCTTGTTGAAAAAAATGGGGGAGACTCCCTATATGTGATATTAAAAGCTGCAGACGAGTCAAAAAATTCCAAAACCTCAATTATAGGAATAACTAATGACACCTCCTTTACAGAAAAACTTGATTCTAGAGTGAAGAGCAGACTCAATCAGGAGAGTATAATTTTTCCACCATACAATGCCTCGGAACTCAAGGATATCCTAGAACCAAGAGTTAAGAACATAATCAAAGAGAATAGCATTGAGGAGGCTGCAATAAATCTATGTGCGGCTATTGGTGCTCAGGAGCATGGAGATGCCAGAAAGGCAATTGACCTTATGAGAATTGCAATTGAGCTAGCAATAAGAGAGAATAATGATTGTGTTACAACAAGCCATGTATACAAAGCAAGAGACAGGCTTGAGACAGATGTACTTAAGGAGACAATAAGAACTCTACCAACACATACAAAAATTGTAATCTTAAGTTGTATTACCGCCAGCGAGATCAATAAGACCAATATGATAACAGGAGAAATATACGCAAACTACAAGGATATCTGTCATGACATGAAAATCCCACCGGTTTCATCCAGAAGGGTTTCTGATCTTCTTTCAGACCTAGAAGATGCAGGTCTCATAACAACAACGATGAAAAGCCTAGGGCGTTATGGACGAACTAGATTTATTCAACTGAACGAAAAAGAAAAAGAGATGAAAAAATACCTCAGTGAAGATGAGGAAATGTCTAATTTCAATTTTAATCGCAAATCAATTCAAACAAGGTTTGGAACGTACGATCAGTTAGATGTTGCCCTTGATAAAATAATTTCGGCCAATGAAGAAGAAAGACCTGATGGGCTTAACTAATTTATAATCATACACATATCATCTGAAACATGGTGAAGATGTAAATTGTTTTTATTTGCAAAATCCTTAGGAGCATCTGTCCAGTCATAATTATCTACTATAATCACGAAATTTTTGGAGAGATATGGAAAAACAGTGTTTAGTTCAAAGCTGACATGATCATAGGTATGAGTTGAATCGTGGAAAAACATGTCTATATTCTTGTATTTTTCCAGTTCTCTCCGCAATGTTACATTAGAATCACCAAGAACCAGATTCCATATGCTCTTCAACTCTTCCGGGATTACAAATCCTACCGGCATTTCTTCAGCGTTCCCATATTTAACTCCTAGGTCAAAACTTATTAATTTGGATCCTTTGGGTAGTGACTTAAGAATTGCACTTGTGCTGGTTCCAGGGCCAACTCCAGTTTCGAAAACAATTTTTGGTTTTGAGATGCTCACAGCAAGATATAAAAACGCAAATTCATCATCAGAAACTTGCCAAAAATCCCTCCCGTGAATAATGATATTCAACTTGTCGTGAAAAGTCCTTATCTCTCCGAGTGTTTCCTCAAGATTCTCTAGTCTATATTTATATTTCTTTTCTAGAATTTCAATAGTTGAGCTATTTAAAGTCAAATTCTTTACCCTTCTCTATTTCCATTAATTGAACTTTTGAGTTTGTTCTTTCTTCCGCCATCTTCTTGAAGAGACTTGCATCTTGTTTGATCATGTCGAAGGTATTATAATGCATGGGAATAACAATTTTCGGATTAATCATTTTAATAGCTTCTATGGCCCCATCTGGCCCCATTGTGTAATGTCCGCCTATTGGCAACATTGCTATATCAGGTTTGTATAAATCCCCAATTAGTTTCATATCAGAGAATACACCTGTATCTCCTGCATGATATATCGTTACTTTTCCGTTGCTGAGAATCATTCCACCAGGAT
>JAJZJZ010000137.1 GCA_021809755.1 Thermoplasmata archaeon | reverse complement strand
ACCTTTCATCTATTAAGGTAGTTTAATTATACTAATCAAATTAACTAATGAGGTATTCAGATTATAGTAGATACTTTAACTCATTTCTAACATTTCATTTCGCATGGATGAGAAGAAGCTTTTTCAGTTCCCCTGGCATGTTGTATCAATTGAGTTTTATAAGCCTGTAGGAAGGAATGATATTAGCATAGATTTCAGATTTGGATCAAGATTCATGTGCCCTGATTGCTGATCAAAACATAAAAAGTTCATAATACTACACATAGGGAGAAGAGACATCTAATTTTCTTCCAGTACTGCGCATATATACATTCCAGGAAACAAAGGATAAAGTGTCCTGAACATGGTGTCAGGACTGCTGATGTTTCATAGGCAGGAAAAGTATCAGAAACTGTCTGTTCTTAATGTCATAGTAACTGACGAATTCTCCAATGAAAAGCATAGTGTTTATGTCAAACCATTTTGCGACGAATAGAACAGCAGGGTAATACATATAGAATAAGGAAATGATTCAGGCGGGTTCATGAAATTCACACATAAAACCCATTTCTTGATGTGAAGAATTGAGCTAAGCCCCTTAATTTTGGATGGATATCCCGTCTTCCAATGAGAGACCTCCCTTGAACATTTCTTCCTCCTTTCTTTTCCTTTCTTCCAGGAGTTTATCACTTAAGCTCTCTTCCTTACTCATTTTCCTTTCAAGCGCATCGGGCGCAAGATTATCAATGGATGAGCGTGGCCTTACGTTGTTGTAGTCTGTGAATGCATATTCCGTAAGTCTCCTGAGTCATCAAACATTTCAATATCATTTACCCATATGTAAGCCGTCTTCAAAGAATTGTGGAACTATTCGATATCCTCATTATCCTCAGAGGTGGGCTTATGTATGTATTCTGATTTTATTCCCAGTAATTTCAACGATTCTCTGAATTCCCTCAAGATATACTGCGGACCGTTATCCGGTCTAAAAATAAGATGGTGCATTCCGCCAAGGGGAAACCTAGCTTTATAGGCCTTCTCAATAGACCTGATGCAGCCTTTTGGTGTAATCCCCGGTTAATTTTTGTGCATTTGCTGCGGAATAAAAGTGACCTGATCGCTGGTTTAATTTTGGCCTCTGTTCAAGTTGTCAACACCAGTTGAATATTTTGAAAATCGCCAGTTAATTCTTTTCGATTTCCATTTTGGAATTGTAGATTTGGCTGTTCAATACTGAGGTATAGAATTCGAATAGAAAGAAGAGAGACCCCGTGCATGTCCATAACGGACATTTCAGAGGATAGGGAAATAAGTAGGCCAACGATGAGGAAGTACCTGAAAGGAAAGAAGCCTCATGAGTATGTCTGGAGGAACAGTGCAAGAATGCATTACCAACAATGAGAAAGAAGTGATAAATCGAAGACAAGTATAAATATTGGGGGAATTTTACTTGGTCGATTTTTGATATTTTCAATGAGCGTGTAGAAGGATAACTGGTCTTTAAAGTATCCAGGACATGTATACAGTATGGAAAAGAATCTTGGATATCTCTTCACATATTTTCAGTATCCTGAGAGTATAATAGGGTCACTGCGTTCCTCCAATATCATTGAAAGAATGTTCAAGGAAATTCGACAGAGAATAAAGGTGATTGATTCTCTTCACAGTGAATGTGCAGCTATGAAGTTAATATTTCTCAGAATGGTGGAATTGAATGAGAAATGGTTCAATAGAGTCATAAAGGGATATTATCGATGCCAGGATGAGATCAGAGAAATGTTCAGGGAAAAGAAACATTCGGATTACTTATGTAGCAGTAAAGTGAAATCATTGTTCTTTAAAAAACTTCTCAATTTTTCCAGTAACATTATCTACATCATTAATAGTCAAGTAATAATGCAAAGGTAATCTTAGCAATCTGTTTGAATCAAGAGTTGTGTATTTATCCAACCCTATAAATTCACATTTTGATTTTCCGAAAGGGGAAGAATGTAAGGGGATGAAATGAGTTCTTGCATCGATTCCGCATTCTCTTAAAAATAACATAAGTTTGTTTCTTACATTACTATCCCTAAGTTTAATATAAAATATATGTCCATTGTGTTTGGCATAATTTGGGATTTCCTGAATCTCAACAAATTCATTGTTTTCAAAAAATTCATGATACCTATTCCAAAGGGAAATTCTTTTATTAATCACTGCTTTTGCATCAATTAATTGGCCATATAAAAAAGCTGCCGTGATTTCATTCATTAAAAAGCTTGAACCTATGTTAACCCAAGTATACTTATCAATTTCACCATTTAAAAATTTAGTTCGATTAGTTCCCTTTTCCACCGATATCTCTGAAATATCCCAAAATTCTTCTTTGTTTATAAATATGGATCCGCCCTCCCCACACTGTATATTTTTAGTTTCATGAAAGCTGTATATCCCAAAATCACTTAAACTACCCAATGGAGCATTTTTATAGCTTGAAAGAATACATTGAGCAGCATCTTCTACTACCATTAAATTGTTATTGGATGCTATTTTATTGACTTTATCCATATCACAAGCTACCCCTGCATAATGTACCGGAACCAATACTTTTGTCTTTTGAGTTATAGCATCCTCAATTAGGTTTTCATCCCAATTCATGGTTTTAGGGTCAACATCTATAAATTTTATCTTAGCACCCCTTAAAATAAACGCATTTGCTGTAGAAGAAAATGTAAAACTTGGCATTATAACTTCATCATCCTTTTTTATGTTACATAATAATGCTGCCATTTCTAAGGCTTGGGTACCAGAAGAGGTCAAAAATACTTTTTTAGAAGCTGAATAAGTGGAAAGCAACTCGGATGTTTTTTTAGAATATTTTCCATTCCCTTGAAATGCTTTGCTGCTTATTACATCATTTATGTAATCCAACTCAGTTCCGGCTATAAATGGAATATTAAACTTTATCATTTAGCAGTTAAATTTTACCGAGTTAATAGATTTATCTAGTTAATACTAATTATATCCTAGGTTATCTGTAACTATTTAGGGGGAAATTATAAATGCCAATTCATTTACATTCTAAGAATTCAGAGGACACTATTCAGGAAACTTTTAGGTCTAGAAGAACCATGCGTCATTAAGGAAATAAAACTCGATCACAATGAAAAGAGGGTTGACACCTTCATAGGTTTCCCAGGAGATCAAAATTTCCATGTCCTATATTTGGTATTCTTTATGGTTTACATGATACAGAAGAACGCACATGGAGGCATCCGAATATATTCCAACATCCCGCACATGTCCATGCAAGAGGGATTAGGATAAAATGCAGTGATTGGTAAGATTACTGTTTTTCTGACTCTAGGACAAAGCAATTAAAAAGGAGCAGAAAAAAGTATGATGGAAACGAGATCTATTTCTTGAAATTATACTTCCTATCGGTCTGAACGGGGAACCTGAGAGAATATATTGCATATATAAACAGTGTGAATATGTTGATTACCCTTTCAATGTGCTTAATAACGATCCGGAGACAGATCGATCATACTTCAGGGATGACCCCATGCTTTTCACCTACTTGTTTTTGAACCTTCCTTCATTGTATCTCCACTTTTATAAAATGGTTTAGATGCCACTGCATTGAGCTCTATTCAAGGGTTGGGATGTAAAACGAGACAGTTAATTCAATTCCTATATTCCTTTTTCTATGGTCAAATGGTTTAGAGTATATTGATTTATATAAAAGGGGTCGTATGGGATGAGAAAAGTACATAACAAATGATGACCTGCGATTAGTTAAAAAATTTGCAGATATTGAATTCGGTCCTAAATCAGAGGTATCTGACATTTATCGGTTGATGTCATTAGTTGAATCCTCTGGGTTTGCTATAAAAGTGTTGACCCATAAAATATTATCATGAATATGGAAAAGGAAGCCACTTTAGAACTATTTATGCTAATAGGAAAGATATTTGAATACTATCCTAAAATCTGTGTAAAATAGAACAATTTCAGATGCTCTAAATTACATTGCTTTTTGATTGTTTTGCTTACTAGCTTCATGATACCTTAATAGTCCATAGAAACATGGAAACACCGTCTACTGTTTAACTATTCACTATGGCATTTACCCTCTGCAAACGATTATCAAATATTTCCGGTGCACTGTTCATGAGCTGATCCTT
>JAJZJZ010000136.1 GCA_021809755.1 Thermoplasmata archaeon | reverse complement strand
AGTTAAATGCATAAATCTTATTGTATGAATAATTTCCCAGATAGACCATTGGTCCCACTGAATTATTTTGCTGAGGATTATACAGGTGGTAAGATAGGTTGTAAATTCCCCCTTTGGGTCCCTGAACAAAAATGACCGGGGAAAGACCGTAATATCCTAAAAGATAAGAGGGCAAATAAGCGATGTACATGTTGCTCGTTGTGCTTTTATTTTTCGTGTTTATTATTTGATAAACGCTGAAGCGGAATCTGTCATCCTTTTGGTTTGCCAACTGATATCCCTTAGAGTTAAGGACGGAATAGTTTTCTACACAGTAGGATAAAATTGAATATTCCTTGTTATCATATATCTTTGGTGAAAGTGACATTAAATATGAATTATTGAGTGTGAAATTACCCTGATTGCCTGTCTTTTGCACGAAATATATATTGAAGGATGTGAAGCTTTTGACTATTAGATTTTGGGCTTGGACAGACACGTTTAGTTTCAGCGATAAATTCACACCGGGGTCCAGTTTGTTATTTAGTAAGTAATATGTTTGAGGAGTGCTACTGCTTAGATTAGAAAATCCTATAAATGTATCCATTGCACCATTAGGGCAGCTTAGAAGGTACATGTTTGAGTCACTTGTTGGAATGGAACTATTTTCTATGAGAATAGCTGGAAAGATTAGTACGCATACCAGTGAAAGAGAAATGATCACTCTTGGCTTCATTTTTGAGCGAATTGAATTTAAAATGTCTTTGACAGCATTCATGGGAAACTATTGAAATATTTCACTTATATAATAAAGTTTTTTATTGGTATATTTTATATATTTTTTAACACCTTATGAAATTTTGTTTCACAAAAAGCCTTTGATTATAGTGAAATTATTTGTTTTTAGTAACCCAGTGAATTTATCCTAATTTCGTGATCAAAATTTTTGATTGTTTCGTCCAGATCATTTATTATACGGTCTCTGATTGCAATGTTTGGTGTGATTCCATGTTCATTTAAACCCAGTACTATACCTCCGACTGCAACATGATATCCGTTGAAAAATTTGATTTTGCACCTGACACTGGAAGAAATCCTTTCCCTGATTATGGACCCGGCAATCATTGTGCCTCCAAGTACAGAAACCTCAGGACATTCATCGAAAAATTTGAGCATTGAGTTCACGATCATCGCATCATAGTCAGCTGCACTGTTAATGATTTCCATGGCATATTTTTCCCCATTTCTGGCCATTTCAACTACCTTTGGACTTAGCAATGCTACCTTTCTCTTGCTACGATCTCTTTCAAGTGAACCCACAACTTCCTTGAAATCCTGACCGAAATGCCCTGACACAAGATCAACAAAGTCGGTTCCTTCCAGTATTCCATCCATCTGCCTTTCCGCAGTCCTGATTGCTTCCTTTCCTATCCATGAGGCTGAACCCTCATCACCAGCAAACCACCCCCAGCCACCAATTCTTTTTATTTTTCCATCTTTCTGGAACATGCCAACACTACCAGTACCCGGTGCAAACACTACTCCATCACTGAACATGTTTGACATTCGGTATGCAACAAATCCATCATTCTCTATCCTCAGGTCTTCCCTTTGAAAAATGCTCCTTAGCATTTTTTCTCCCCGTTCTGTTGCTCCTGTTGAATCTCCGATTCCTGCTAATCCTATTATAATTCTTACCTTGTCAGATTTACTAATACCACTCTTATTTTCTATCTGTTTAATTGCACTTCGTATATTTTCTGAGGCTGTAGTTTCAGGTACAGCTGTAAAGTTAGATGGTCCAGCCAGACCTACAGATAATAACTTCATGGAACCCTCGTCGAAAAGAAGTGCACATGTTTTTGTGGCTCCGCCGTCTATTGAAAGAATCATCTTTGGTAATCTAAACATGTCTTATATTTTTTATATAGTTAGTGCCGTAAATTTTAAAAAAATATATTCCTTAGGTCATATAATATTTTATATTAATCTCGAAATGCAGAAATACGACTCTATTGCCAGCGATTGCGTTAATTAAAGCAGATAAGAGTTATAATGGAATTAGTGGATACAGGTAACATGGCTGGTAATAGTTTTATTGAAAAGATAGACCCTAAAGAAAGGCCGGAAGAAGCGAAATTTTCCATCCAAAACATGGATACGAACGAAGATCCAATGGCGAATTTTTTCAGATTCGCTAACGGAAAATGGATAGATACACACCCAATTCCTCCTGACAAATCCTCATGGGGAGGATTCATGGAGCTCAGAGACAGAAATATATACATCCTGGGAAAGATACTTGAAAAATGTGCGCTTGATGATGGAAAGAAAAGAGGTATAGAAAAAATGGTTGGTGACTTCTATATTTCAATGATGGATCAGAAGAAACTGGAGGAGAAAAAATTTGATCCCATAAAGCCCATTATGGAAAAGATAGACAGAGTAAATAATAAAAAAGAGATAGTGGAAGTTTCTCAATACCTCCATTCAAATGGCATAGGAAATTTCTTTTCAGTCTTTTCAATGCCAGATGAAAAGAACAGTTCAGTATACGCATTCTATATTTATCAGGGTGGACTTTCACTACCAAACAGGGATTACTATATTCAGGATTCGTTCCAGAAGACAAGGGATGAATTTGTAGCCCATATGCAGAACATGTTTACCATGTATGGATACTCCCCTATGGAGTCAAAGGATTCTGCAGAAAAGGTAATGAAAATAGAAACTTACATAGCAAAGGCAAGCAGACCTCAGGCAGATCTAAGAGATTCTGAAAAGAACTATAACAGAATACCATACAGTGAACTGAATAAAAAGTTCAGCAGGTTAAACCTTGTAAAATACCTGGAAATTTCCCAGGTACCTAAAACTGAATACATAGTTGTTGGGCAGCCTGAAGTTCTGGATGCAGTGGAAAAAATGCTGGAAGAGTTTTCTCTGGAAGACCTGAAAACGTATCTCAAATGGAACACAATTAACTACGCTGCACCTTATTTACACGAGGCCGCCGAGATGGAACATTTTGATTTCTTCAACAGGAAACTGCTTGGACAGGAAGTGCCAGAAAAAAGATGGAAAAAAGCGGTAAATATTGTAGACAGATCCATAGGTGAGGCTCTTGGAGAACTATATGTGGAACAGGAATTTGGTAAGGAAGCAAGAGAAAGAATGCAAACAATGGTAGATGATATACGATCTGTCTTTGAGGAGAAACTTAAGAATTTGCCCTGGATGAGTGATGTAACAAAGAAAAAGGCACTTGAAAAATTCAGTAAGTTCAGGGCAAAGATCGGGTATCCATCGAAGTTCATTGATTATTCGTCCATTGATATAAGAAAGGATGATCTTCTTGGGAATGTTATGAGATCTGAAAATTTTGAGTTTAGAAGAGAGGCATCAAGAATAGGTGAACAGGTTGACAAAGAACTATGGCTAATGACGCCTCCCACAGTAAATGCCTATTTTTCCCCAACAGAAAATGAGATAGTATTCCCTGCAGGTATACTTCAACCACCATTCTTTGATGCTACCATGGATGATGCGGTAAATTATGGTGGAATTGGAGGAGTTATTTCACATGAAATTACCCATGGATTTGACGATCAGGGAAGAAGATATGATATGGATGGAAACCTAAAGGACTGGTGGACAGAGGATGATGCAAAGAAATTTACAGAAAGAGCAGACGAGGTTGTAAAATTATACGATTCTCTTGAGGTTTTACCTGGTCTCCATGTTAACGGAAAACTTACTCTGGGAGAAAATATCGCAGATCTTGGCGGGGTTAGTATTGCGTTTGAAGCATTACAGAGAAGATTGAGGAAAAACCCAGAACTTAATAAGAAGATAGATGGCTTCACACCGGAGCAGAGGTTCTTTTTATCCTGGGCTCAGATATGGAGAGGAAACAACAGGGAACCAGAGATCAGGAGAAGAATATCCATAGATCCACATTCTCCCAATGTGTTCAGGGGTTCCATACCTGTTATGAATCATGAAAAATTTGATTCCTCATTTGTTGAACTTTCCAAGGTCAAGAAGGGACTGGATAAGAAGATATTCATCTGGTAAACCATATTTTCAATAACTTTTTTTTATTTTTCTAAGTGCTATTGGTTCAAATTTTGAACTTATATACCTTTTTAATACATTCCATGATATTTCATGTTTATGATTGAAATCCATAATGTAACGGCCTCATATG
>JAJZJZ010000135.1 GCA_021809755.1 Thermoplasmata archaeon | reverse complement strand
TTTATTCTCTGCTCTTCCACTGTTGCCCGTCCACCAGTTGTTGCAGATTTTATTTTATTTACAGCGTCTTCCGGTCTATCGTTCAATGATATGAGCGATTCTGGTTTTGATGAACTCATTTTACCTCCTTTTAAACCGGTTAATAACTTTTGATAAGTTGCCGATGGTGCGATGAATGCATTTTCATTATACTTTGATTCAATTATTGCAAGATCAAGATCGAGCTTAACACTATTATCAATATCACCCATTGCCGAGATCAACCTGTAATTATCATTTCTGGATACTATCTTAAAATTAAGTTCAAGCAGTTTTTCATTTGCCAGATCCAGCATTTTCTTTGAATCGTATTTACCTGAAACTGAAATTTTAACAGTTTCTCTCTCCCATGAAATGTTGAATACCCTGTGCCTGTTTGCAATATCTCTTGTAAGCCTCAAGTGCGGATCCTGATCAGCTCCAACAGGAACTATTGTTGGTGAGGGTCCTCCCATTTCCGGAGACTGCACATGAAGTATGTCTCCGACCTGAACCAGTGGAGCATTTATGTGGAGCATTGGTGAACTGTTTTCAAAACCATAAATCGCCTTCATCTCGCTTAAGTTAACTTCATTTGACAATATGAGAGACAATCTCTGAACTCTGGGGGACTCTGACTGAAAGTAGAATCTGCAGGGTTTAAGGCCCATGGCAATATAGTTCACAAGATATTTGTTAATTGCAATATCCCTTGCTTTTTCCAGAGAAAGGTTCCTCGTACCATAGGATTCCAGATCTGCAACGGCTATGGTTATCTTGGCCCCCAATGACTGATAAAACAGTATCTGATCCATTACGCTCTTATTTCCAAGATGCATTTCTCCGGAAGGCATTAGACCTGTCATGGCGTTGAATTGAATGTTGTTCTTAATACAATATTCAATATATTCAAGGCCTCGCTGACCGAATATAATTCCTCGCCTGAAGAGGCTGTTGTCAAATATGCCCTTTGGAACATCTCCAATTCCAAAGTCCTCTCTGAGCCTGTCGTAATCCGTTACCTGTCCTGAAGACCAAGGATTTATCACATGTCTTTATTTGTTCTAATCTTAAATCCTTTTAGATTGCATTATTATGATTGTATATTATTGATCAATCATAGGATACCCATTGATTTCATAACTATGTGTGCTGCCGCAATATCTTCGATGCCCAAACCCATGGTTTTGAAGACAGATTTTTCAATTCTTTTTGCAGACCTTTTTCCTGCCATAAAGTCCTTCAGGTTTATTATTGAAGGTAAATCTTTGACCTCTGATATCTCTTCAGATTCCATCATTGCCTCCTCATAATCTTCCACGATTATGATATCTGATTCTGCAAGAACATCTCTGGAAACTTCTCTCCTGCTCTTGATATTTGATCCAATGAGATTAACGTGGTAGAGATCGCCCAGATCCTTTCTTTGAAATATCGGTTCCGAGGATGTGGTAGCCGTGGTTATTATTTCATAATTTCTTAACGTTTCAAGAGAGTCAAGTGGTTTTATATTCATTCCAGTAACCTTCTTCATTCTATCCGCAAAGCTGACTGCTCTATCGTATGTCCTTGAAAATACGCCTATTTCAGTTAGATCAAGAGCAATGCACATTGCACTCATCTGAGCTTCAGCCTGGAATCCTGCTCCGATGAGAAGAAAGGATTCCGCACCTGAATGAAGTTCCCTGGTGAGCATTGCCGGAAGAGCACCAGTTCTTCTCTGCCCAAGTATATTTGATTCTATGCACGCTATTGGTTCATAGTTGTTTATATTGAATAGGAGAACTACACCCCGATAGCCGTTTTTCCCTCCCATGTATGCCTTCAGACCCGTTAATCCATACTTTGAGATATAAGCAGGCATTGTGTTTAAAACATTGCCATCAAATTTTAGCCTTGATCTTGGAAGAAACCCTGCCTTTCCTGTACCTGCATCCACAAAAATTTCTTTCATAGCTCCAATGAGCTTATCCATGGGGAGATTTTTTTCCACCTGCTCCTCGGTTATGTATATCATGATATGGAATCATTTTTAAAATATTTAAACTGTTTAGAGAAACGATTAATTCCATATTGTCATAACCATGGGATACAAGATGAATAAGCCGGATAAACCGTCAATAGAGGAAAAGAAGTTAAGAGCCTATGTTGAGGTAAACCGTTCATATACCCTATATGAAAAAGGTGAAGACGTTGAACTCCATTTTTCACCTGAATTTCCTGAGGCCATGAGCCATCTTCCAGATGGGGAACCTGTCACTCATATAATGACTGGAAAGCTCATAGATGGGAGAATCTATTTTTTCAGATTTACCACCAAAAGTTCATTCGGGGAGACATTCAGTGATCTTGAGGGATCAGATGACCCAATAATGGAATGGCTAAACTACGTTTGATAACTTTTGATCTTTTCAATTTGCAAAGGATATAACAAATTGTGTGATGAGAGAAGATAGAGAAGTCACAGATTTTAACCAATAATTTATAAAACCCATAGTTATTGATCTGTAAATCCCATGAAAGTCATGATGCTCAAGGAAACAGATTCCATGGAGAATTCTCCCCTAAAGATTGAGGATATTGAAATTCCAGAACTTGGATCAAATCAGGTTCTTGTTAAGGAAATTGCCTGTGGGGTATGCGGATCAGATCTAAACATGATTCAGGGTGACTGGAAGCGTTACGGTTCCCCTCCAATGTTACCGATCGTTCCTGGACATGAAATTATTGGCAGAGTTTCTGAATTTGGAGACAATGTTGAAGGGATAAAGAACGGACAGCTCGTTGGAATGCAATATCTGTGGGATTCCTGTGGAAAATGCAATTTCTGTCTAAGCGGCAATGAAAATATGTGCTCAAAGGCTTCCGTGACCGGTGAAACCGTCAATGGCGGATATTCCCAATACATCTTGGGCAATAATAATCATATCTACATGTTGCCAGAGGGTATAGAACCATTGAAAGATGCCCCCATGATGGGTGCAGGTATTACAGCATTTCGCTCTGTGAAGAATCTTGGATCAATAGAAGGAAAAACCATAGCTGTTGTTGGAGCGGGAGGCATAGGAAAGATGGCAATCCAATTTTCAAAGATGTACGGTGCCAATGTTATAGCCGTTTCGAGAAGTGAAATGAACAGGGAATTATCCCTTGATCTCGGTGCAGACGAGGCTTTTGACCCGGGCCCAAATTACGAATTCGCGGAAAAGATAAGGAGAACAGCAGATCATGTCATCGTATTTGCTCCATCTGATACTGCTGTAAATGCATCACTGAAGATATGCAAAAAGATGGGGTCTGTGGTATTAGGGGTCTATGCAACAATTAGAGACTTTCGCTTTACTGACGAGATAAAGGTGTCAGGAACCCTCATAGGAAGCATAGCAGATGCAAATGAGGCAATAGATCTTATTATCAAACATAAACTTAGGATAAATACCAAAGTCTTTCCCCTTATTTCAGCCAATGATGCTCTGTTGAAACTCAAACGCGGAGAAATACCGGGAAGAGCGGTATTGCAAATTTGACCAAAATTTGCAGGAAAAATTTATGAACGAAATTATATTTCTTATATACGTGACGCAATGACCAAATTTGTTTTAATTTCAGATACTACCTTAAGCTATGAATACCGGAATTTTCCCTTACTTGATTTTCTGCCGTGCGCTCCTGGGAAGGCTGTACCAGAAAATATCTATAAATTTCTCAGAGGGCCCCCTCCTGCAGCAAAGCCAAATGGGGAAATCCTTTTTGCACCATATTCTTTGAGGAAGCTGGAAGCATCTCTTCTAACAAGGTTCAGAAAAGAAGATATTGCAGTTGCCCACGAAGATTACCTGCAGAATTTCATAAAGGACGATACTGAAATTATAGCAGTTTCCACCATGGATCCACTGGGTATTGGACCAACGACGATGTCGTATCATGCTCTTCTGGGCGGTTCTTTGGATGCATGGGTTAGAAGAGAATGGGACAGCCTCATGGTAAGAATTAATGCTGCCAGAGCCGGAAAAAAAGCGAAACTGATCGTTGGCGGACCAGGAGTGTGGGAATTTACAATTCTCCGCGATGAGATAGAGAAATATCATTTTGATTACATATTCCAGGGAGAATCTGACGACATTCTGCCGGATCTGTTCGAGCAGATCGTTGAGGATGATCTTGATCCTGCAATGTTCC
>JAJZJZ010000134.1 GCA_021809755.1 Thermoplasmata archaeon | reverse complement strand
GTTTTAGCCTCAACGTGAAGAGCCATTCCTATCCTGAATCCTTTCAATGGCTTTTCTTTCAGGAATTTCTTTCTTATCTCTGCAGAAACCAGCATATGCGTACGAGCCCATTCTATCTTCATTCTTCCTGAGTCTGTCATTTAGATACCTTCCAAACTGGAAATGTCTATGTGGAAAAGCGCACCATTGCCTATTAACTTGATCTGGTGAAACCTTATCTCTCTCTCACCATGAACTGAGAATAACCTTACACCACCACTACCCATTATTACCGGGCCAACATAAACAAGGAATTGATCTACTTTACATGATCGGAGTATTGACATAATAGTCATTGCTCCTCCTTCCACAAGCAATTTTCTTATACCAAATTCATAAAGAGCTTGCATTATTGATTGCATATTGAACTCTTTTGGATTTACATATGACAGTTTTTTTATTTTTTTACCATCTGTTCTTGCTGTTATTATAACTGTTGGATAACTTCCATCGTAGATATTATGAGTAATAGGAATGCCAAGTTCTCTGTCTATGATGATTCGGAATTTTCTGTCATCAGATGATTCGCTCTTCAGGTTTGGGTTATCAAAAAGTGCAGTATTTTTTCCTATCATTACACCATCACATTGCTTTCTCAATTGGGCTACTCTTTGCAGGTCCTCCTTACACGATATCTGAATCCGCTTGCCATTATGCCCCGAAATGTAACCATCAAGGCTCTGAGCCACGTTGATAATAATTGTTGGTTGTTCCATTTGAATATTCCATTAAATCCGCCTTATTGTTTTTTCCTATCACTAAAATAGAAAAGATTCTCAATTTTTCTTCTAAAAGGGGATTTCAATGAACTTTTAGATAACTTAGATATGGCTTAACTTACAACATTTTTTGCTGGTACTACTTCCTTGCATTTCTAAGAAATTCTGCAAGTTTTTAAATTTTAAAACTATATAAACAGCAAATTTTTAACTATGGATTCATGATTCGAAATGATAAATGAAGGCCAGCGAAATTTCCATATTTGACGGTGTTCCTGATTTCAGGGATTTTGACCTCTATCCACATCAGGAACAGGCTATCCGTATTGTGGAAAATGGATCCAGTGTGATGGTTTCTGTTCCAACCGCATCCGGAAAGTCGCTCATAGCATACTATTCCATATACCGCACCATAAAGAGTGGATCAAAGGCCATTTATATTGCACCATTAAAAGCTTTAGCGAAGGAAAAATATGACGAAATGAGGGAACTATTCGGAAGGGAATTCCGGATTGGCCTTTCCCTCGGAGATTATGATTCTGGACCAGAAATAATCAGAGGTTATGATATCATAGTATGTACCTCAGAAAAAGCGGATTCTTTCGTTCATCACGATCCGGATTTTCTCATGGATATTGGTACCATGGTCATAGATGAAGTTCATAATATTGGGGACCCCACGAGAGGTCCCACTCTGGAAATGATCATCACCGCTGCAAGATCTGTGAATCCAACTGTGCAGATAGTGGCTCTTTCTGCAACAGTGAGTAATTATGAGGAGTTGGGGCAATGGATGGGTGCCAAAGTTGTTTATAGCCAGTTCAGGCCTGTCCCGTTAAAAAAATACATTATGCACAAGGGAAGAATATTTCCCGAAGATGAAATGGAAGAACCCAGAGATGGCGAGATGGCTGATGTGATCCTTGAAAGCATTAAATCCGGAGGACAGGTTCTTCTTTTTTTTAATACACGGAAGAGGGCAGAAAAGTTCGCTGAAGAGTTGTCGGAGAATCTTTCAGAATATCTGCCAATGCCCCAGATTGATCTTGGAGATAATGATTCTGACCGATATTATGATAAATTAAAAGTCACAATGAAACATGGCGTTGCATTTCATCATGCCGGACTTTCATACAAATTAAGAGAAATTGTTGAATCCTCATTCAAGGAAGGAAAACTTAAATTGATCACCGCCACACCCACACTAGCAGCAGGAATCAACCTTCCGGCCAGAACTGTCATTGTGAGAGATCTCACAAGGTTTTCAGATGGCTATTCATCATATATCTCCACCATGGAAGTGGAACAGATGATGGGAAGAGCTGGAAGACCTAAATACGATAGGGAGGGATTTGCCTATATATACTGCTCTACGAAGACTGCCTTTGAAAAAGGGCATGAATATTTCAGGGGTGAACTTGAGCCCATTAAATCATTCATGGGTCAGGAGAAACTCATGAGGTTCAATATTCTTGCATTAATAACAACAAGGTTAGCCAGTGATCTGAAAAGTATCATAAGGTTCCTTGACTCAACGCTCTTCGGAAGACAAAATATTTCACTTGATATAGAGGATGCGGTGATTAATGTTATAGAATTTCTCAAAGATAACGGGTTTATAGCAGAAACTTCAGGAAGATATTCCCCAAGTTCCTTCGGACAGCTTGTTTGCAATCTTTATATTGATCCGGAGAGTGCAATTATTTTGAAGGAACTTTTGGAAGGTGATTATTCTGTGGAGAAAGCAATCTTCAATATTTGCATGACCCCGGATATGACAGGGTTTTATGTTTCCCAAAATGATATAACAGAAGTTTCTGCATTTCTTGATGCAATGGATGTGCATCAGTATGATGATGAAACATTAAGGGCAGCAAAAACTGCAATGATTCTCATTGATTGGGTAAATGAGGTTCCAATTATGGAGATCAGCCAGAAGTATGACATTGGTGCGGGAGATCTTGAAGGGAAGGTTTCTTCTGCTGACTGGCTTTCATTTGCCCTGTCAAGGCTTTCTCAAAAGTTCAAAAGAGATAAGATGCATGATTTTGAAATCCTGAACCTGCGCATAAAGGAGGGAATAGGATCAGAAATAATTCCTCTGGTTGCCATACCCGGTATAGGAAGGGTAAGGGCAAGAAGACTTTATAAAAACGGTCTGAAGAACCTTGCCGCTATAGCGGAAGCTTCGGTTTCACGCATATCATCGATTCAGGGATTTTCCACAAAACTTGCAGAAACAACAATTAGCGGAGCGAGGAGGCTGATTAAATCTGGACTCACCTAAAACATTCGCAAAAATAAAAAAATCAAAAGCACAGGATTTTATGAAAAGCATATATGGAAAGAGCATAATGGATAGCAGTTACAAAATCGTTCATGATGAAGATTTTGTTTATTTCCCTCTTCTTGATGGAAGTAAAGTGGATGAGGAGATAGTTTTTCTGGTTCCCGAGAAGAATGAAAGAATGCCAACACCCAGAGGTCATTCCGGTGCTTTTGATGTAATTGGAGATATTGCAATAATAAGGGAAAGAAAAGATGGAAACGCCTCAAACATTGTTGAATTCATCAAAAATACGAAGAAGAATATTAGAGCAATATACATTGATCATGGTGTTGAGGGTGAATTTCGTTTGAGAGATCTTGAATTTGTTTTCGGAGAGGATAACCCCGAAACTATTCATCGTGAAAATGGCATAATGCTTTGGCTCAATGTGAAAAACGTTTATTTTTCACCACGGCTTGCAACAGAAAGAATGATCGTTGCAGGCAAGGTTAGAGAGAATGAGAATATACTTGACATGTTCTGTGGAGCCGGCCCTTTCACCATAACCATAATGAAAAATCACAATGTTAATGTGTTAGCTCTGGATAAAAATCCGGAGGCAATACGAGCTCTGGAAAAGAATTTTTCTTTGAACAAAGTTAAGGGAACTCTCAAAACAAAGGTTTGCGACTCATGGAAAGAGATTGAGAATATTCACAATATGGACAGAATCATAATGAATAATCCCACCTCCCGAAAGGTTGATTTTGAATTGATCAGGAATTCCCTTAAAATGAATGGCACAGTAAACTTTTATGAGATAAATTCCACTGAGGGGATTGCTGAAAGAATGGAATCTTTCAGGAGAGAACATTTCATGCCGGTTGAAAAGAGAATAGTTCATGGTTATTCCAAAACATCTTCCATGGTTTCAATGGAATTCAGGAGGGTAAAGTAATGAGCATCTCAAGGAAGATCGGGGATGTAACTGAAGAGGTTTACGAGAAGGTTCTGATGAGCCAGATCAAGAAATCTGGAGCTGTGCCGTCACACATAGGAATAATAACTGATGGCAATCGCCGGTATGCAAAGGAAAGAGGTATATCTCCAAACGAAGGCCACGTGAAAGGCAAGGAAAAACTTGAAGAGGTTCTTGAATGGTGCATGGAGATAGGAACCTCTGCAGTTACCATATATGGATTCTCAACTGAGAATTTC
>JAJZJZ010000133.1 GCA_021809755.1 Thermoplasmata archaeon | reverse complement strand
TAAATTATATTGTCAAGACCCTTTTCCCATGCCGTCTTGAATGTGAGTATATTCTCATTAATCAAAAGTCTTCCTGAGTCTGAAACTTCAATAACCTTAGATTCTAAAACTTTTCCCATAATCTCCACACGCACATCTCCAAGCATCTTAGTGAGTTTCTGGATATTCTCTGGGGCCACTTCTGCAACTATGCGGTTGCCTCCTTCAGCAAAGAGCTTGTTGTAGGTTCTGGAATTTGAAATATAGCTCAAATCTATACTTGCCCCTAATTCATAGCCAAAGCACATTTCAAGAACTGTGGAAATTAAGCCTCCCGAGGAGACATCGTGGGCCGAAAGTATCAATTTATTGGTAATGCATTTTAGAACATTTTCTTTTAACAAGCGCAATTCCTGAAGGTTTGTTCTCTCAAAACCGTGAGATGGATACCCAATACTTTTGAGGTAGACACTGCCGCTCAGATCATAATTACTTGACCCTATGAGAACTATTAAATTTCCCGGCGTTTTAAATTCTGAAGTTATGGAGTTTTTTACATCATCAATAATTCCTACCATCATTATGTTTGGAACTGGAGGTATGTCCGATCCTTTATAATTATTGTAAAAACTAACATTTCCTGCAACAACAGGTAAATGCATCTCTTTACAGAATTCACTGATAGCCCTTACGGAATCTACAAATTGACCCAGAACAGACGGGTTTTCCGGGTTTCCGAAATTGAGGGAATCCACTACGCTGTCAGGTATTCCACCACTGCAGATTACATTCCTTATGGCTTCTGAAAGAGTATTAATGGTTCCATGAAAAGCATCAATGGAGGTTGCATTTACATTGCACCCTGTCGTCATTACAAGACCAATCCTTGTTTCATTTATGGCTCTAACCACATTACCATCGGAATGGGTCTCAGAATTAGGGTTCCCCGTGAATGGTTTTACAATTGTATTTCCTCTAACTGTGTGATCATATTGCCTTACAATATTGAATCTTGCACACACATTTGCATTGGAAATAACCTCCTTAATTGCTTTGAGGTAATCTTCTCTTTCAACAGGGAAAGGATACACCTTTACCCCCTCTTTTCTCGTCCTGAAGGGTCTAGCATATATTGGACCAGAGGTAAGGAATTGGAGTGGTAGATCCATAACAACCTCATCCTCGTACAAAAGTTTCATATTTTTTCCAGAAACACTATTTCCAATAACAGATATTTCAACATCCCATGAAGCAAAAATGTCCTGTATTTCTTTTAAATTCTCCTCCTTAACTGAAAGTAGCATCCTTTCTTGACTTTCGCTAATCCATATTTCCCAAGGTTTCATTCCTTTCTCCTTGGTTATTATCCTGTCGAGATAAATTTCGCCACCACAGTTTCCGGCCAGACACATCTCACCTGCAGATGAAGAAAGACCTCCACCTCCAAGATCTTTCATTCCAGATATGAGCTTTTTCTGATTTGCTTCAAGAACAGCATGAATCAACGGTTCCTTAATTATGGGATTTCCAAGCTGCACCGCTCTGTTTCTGTCCTTATCACCAGATTCCTGAACACGAGACGCAAAATTCACTCCATGTATTCCATCTCTGCCTGTTCTTCCTCCTGCAAGAACAAGAATTTCGTTAACCCCGCCGACCCTGCTTCTGCAAATTTCCCCCCTCTTTGCTATTCCCAGACAACCGGCATTCACCAGAGGTGAGCCCGTAAAACCTTCATGAAAGTTTACAGATCCAGAAACAGTGGGAATTCCCACTCTGTTTCCATAATCTCTGATTCCACCAACCACATTTTCTATTATGAATCTAGTAGTTAGTCTGTCTTCAGGTTTTTCCTGAAAATCTGTTCCAAAATAAAGCGAATCTAATACAGCCACAGGTTGTGCGCCCATGCATAAAATATCTCTAAGAATACCTCCGACACCAGTGGCTGCACCACCGTAGGGCTCCACTGCGCTCGGATGGTTGTGAGTCTCCATTTTAAGAACATATGCATAATTTTCATTCAAACCCATTACTCCTGCATCATCCTCCATTTGAAGAATGGTGTTCTCGGTTTTTAGGCTCTCGAAATATTTTTTAAGATACAATTTTGACGATTTGTAACAGCAATGTTCGCTCCACGCTTGTCCCATTGCCTGCAATTCAACTTCCGTAGGTTCTCTGCCTAAAAATTTAAAGTAGTTTCTGAGTCTTATCATTTCTTCCATATTGAGAGAAAGACCCATGGAACGATTCAAATCAAGTAAACTTTCATTGTTAAGATTAGTAATTAAAATAGTATCCTTCATTTTTACCATTCGCTGAAGATTAAGAAATTTCTTCTACTACTTTTACAGTGTAGCTATTAATTACAGGGTTAATGAGAATTTTTGAGGCAATATCTCTGGCTACTTCCAGTGCATGCTCATTATCGGAAGCTATATCCAGTTGATAGATTTTATAAATATTCATTTTTTCAACAGAATCATAGCCAAGAATGCCCAAGTTGTGAAAAAGTGTTGCTGCTTCAGGGTCTTCGACCCCCTCAAGGTAACCAATCTCAATGCGAATCTTAACCATAGAATGCGATGCAATATCAGAATTAAAGCTTTCAGGTTGGTGAGTATTACTATTCAATAATTTATCTAATTATACGCTATAATATAAATACCTATCCATATTGATAGTCCACGTTTTTAATCGTCTGATAAAAAAATTAGCTGTTGTTACATAGTTATTGAATGAATAATATTAATTATTGGTCTTAAGGTATCATAAACATTGGATGTTTTTTCTGCAACTGTACCGGTAACTATAATATCAGCGCCTGCTCTTGCAATAGCCTCAGCAGTAGCTGAATCCCTGATGCCTCCGCCAACTATTAACGGTATATTCAATTTGACCTTCGTCTTTGAAATAATCTCCTCTGACACAGGCTTGTCTGCACCACTTCCTGCTTCAAAATATACCATCTTCATGCCAAAATACTCTGCCGTTAATGCATATTGAATGGCTGATTTAGTATCATCTCTTTCAATGAGCATTGCCTTTCCAACCCGACCAGCAGTCATACCAGGTTTAAATATTATGTATCCCATGGGAATTTTTTCAATTTTTGTTTCGGATAGATAAATTGCAGCCTTTCGTTGGTGCCCCACTATATATTCTATGTCGGAGGAGTTGAGAAGTGACATAAAGTATATGGCATCGGCCTTTTTTGTTATCATACTTGACGATCCGGGGAAAAGAATTATCTCCAGACCCATCTTCCGTTTAATCAAATCTGTTGTTCTATCAAGGATTTCAGGAGAGATTTCAGTGGAACCACCCAGCATTATGAAATCTGTTCCTGCTCTATACGCCTCAAATGCAATATCTGCACTACCTTCCGGACCTGAAGTAGCAGGGTCAATCAATGTCATATGTATCTTACCTTTCTTAAGAGCCTTCAAAATATTTTCATAAACACTCAAGTCAAACCACCCACAGCAAATGATACAAGACCCAAAATCATTGAGATTTTGGATGATTTCTGGGCCATGGTGACACTCTTGAACTGTATAACAGCAGTTACAATAAATAATATGTCACAGAATGTCAATGGAATTAGATAATATATGGAAAAAAGTCCGATAAAATATGGTACAAATGAAAGGATCACAGCAGTTACTATGAAAACACTGGAGAGCATTAGTGTTGTTTTACGCCCATATCTTTTTGGAAAGGTAAGTCTGTCAAAATCACCATTCATATCCTCAACGTCTTTTATCAACTCTCTTGAGATGTTTGAAAATGTTGCAAGGAAGAAAAGGATTATCATTCTATAGAAATGGTCTACAGCGATCCCACCAAAGATAAATATTAAACCTACAAGAACGCTTATGACAATATTTCCGGGCAATCCACTCCTTTTTAGAGTGTATTCATACGAAAATAAAAGTAATTCAGCCAAAATTACAATCAAGCCGGATATGTAAGAGATAAATATAAGCGCAACTAGAGTTGAAGCAATGAAGGATATTATAATAGCTGTCTTAGCGCTATTTATTGATATTTTTCCTGTGACCAGTGGGCGATTAGGGTGATTAATCTTATCATTCTCAATATCGAACAGATCATTCATGGCATTTCCTCCCAACATTACAAGAATTACGGAAAGGGAAGCCAGAGATAATATAAACCACATGGAGAGTACACCGGTACCAAGGGAGATAAGTCCCGAAATGAATGTGGCAATTATGGCCATTAAGGCATTTTCCGGCCTTAGGAGTTTAACCCATGG
>JAJZJZ010000132.1 GCA_021809755.1 Thermoplasmata archaeon | reverse complement strand
GATAAAATAAAGGCATCGGGAGGTACATTCATGTATAATGCCCTATCTGAAGTGTATAACGATGCCAGAGATTTCTCTTCAGATGGCGGTTCCGTTACTCTTATTGTTTTAACCGATGGACAACCATCCGATGTTGGAGATGTTAAACGTTATGAACAGCTTGCTGGAGCCGGTTCAGAGATCGGAATGAAGATTGTTTGCGTAGGCATAGGCGATTATGATGAAACAATCCTGAAGGCAATGGCCGATGTAAGCAATGGGGATTTCATTAATGCAATAGACCGGAATTCCATAACAAGCGCATTTACGAAATATGCCAGTGAAGCGGCAACTTCAGGAGGTACTTCTGCTGTTCTGAAATTAATACCCAGAGAATCTGGTGCCATAGAGATTTACGATCAGACCTTCAATATGGATGATGGCATTGCCACAATTAATATAGGTACGGTGGGCGCTGAGCCCATTAATGTGACAGGATCTGTAAGTATTAAAGGTGGAGCCGAAGGTAATATAACAGGAATGCAGGCGGTTCTCACATACAGAGATAACGACGGCTCCGAGAAAGAAAACAAGTTAAATCTATCCCTGACAAGAACAAAAAACTCTGAGCTTGTTGTTTCTAATGTTAACAAGGAATTAATCAATGAAGCACGACTTAAGATGCAGATGGGTCAGGTTGAATATCTCATTGCAAAGGGGGACTTTGATTCAGCCACAAGAATAAGCAGACAGGCAATGGACTCAGCAAACGCAACAAAGAAGATAGAGTTTATAGAGGCAACCAAACGTCTGGATAGGGTTTTAGACGATTCAAAGAAGGGTAATATTGACAAGAAAGAGGCTTATAATCAAACTACAAGAATAAAGAGGCAATAAAATGACATGGTTTTGCACAAAGTGCGGGTCGGAAAATGATGATGGTGAGACAACATGTGTGGTGTGCGGTTCGGGTAAGGTTGGAATTGTAGAAACCCCGGAGAACGTAGTGGTCAATGATCAGCCGCCCATGGCACAAGAAGAGGTTAAGGTGGAATCCAAACCACAATCTGAGCCGAAGGTTCAGCAGCAGGTTTCAAGTTCACAACCTTCACATGGCGTAATGGTGGATTCCCATGAAGAGTCAAGCTTTGTGGAAATTCAATTTGTGCAGAGTCCTCTGGATGAAATCATAGGCAAGAAGGTAAAATTGAACCTATCCATATTTCCATCTGTTTCAGTTGGTCGATCGCCCGAAAACGTTCTTCAGATTCCTGATCCAAGCGTTTCTAGAATGCATGGAAAGATAACCCATGAAGGGAAAGACTTCTATTTCGAGGATTCAGGAAGTGCAAACGGTACATACATATTTGATGGAGCAAAGTTTAACGAAATAAAGGAAAAGACAAAAATAGAGGAAAAAACCCTCATAAAGCTGGGAGAGGGTACCATAGTAAAGGTTACAGCAGTCAAATCACTTTAGGAAGGAGAAAACAGATGCAGGATCTATATCTGGTTTTACCAGATTACATAAATGATACCATAGATAGATACATCGACAGTTTGGGGGAGCCTGTACCTGTAAAGAAAGTTAGCATGGAGAAAGGGACGGTTTCATTTGTCGGGGACACCCATGGTGCCCTTGATGTTACGGCATTTGCTATGACCTCTGAGGCAAATTCCGATCTTATTTGTTTTGTCGGAGACCTTGTGGACAGAGGAAAGCGTCAACTGTTCAATCTTCTTTACATTCTGGAAATGGCCATGATTTCCCATAAAGTCATCGTTGTCAGGGGAAACCATGAAAGCACCCTTACAAATGAGGTGTATGGTTTCATCGACGAACTTAGAGGATTTAACATCATCGAAGAAGTTTATCCGCACATTCTCAGGCTGTATGGAAAACTTCCCTATGCGCTGCATCTGGATTCGGGTATAGTTGCGGTTCATGGCGGCATACCGCAGTTTGGCATGGATATACAAAGCTGGGAAAAGTTGCCAATGGATGATCTTGAGCCTTTGAATCCAACTGCCTTTGAAATCATGTGGAACGATCCCAGAGAATTTGTTGACGGGTTCATTCCGGGAACAAGGGGAGAAGGTACTTATTTCTTCGGTCCGGATGCGTATAATAAATTCGCGGAGAGAAATAAAGTTAAGTTATTCATAAGGGCACACGAGGTAAAGAAACAGGGTTTTGAATATTATTTTAATGGAAAACTTATTTCCATTTTTTCCTCCAGATACCACAAGGGGAAAGCTGCTATTTTGAGAGTCAACATAGAATTTCCGCATAAGCATGAAATCGAGATTGTACCTGAACCACCACCAGGGGAGGAATGGGTCCAATGGCCGGGTCCATGAGTAGAGTTTATGGTGCCTTAGCAGGAATTTTATTCATTGTATCAATAGGAGTATTATCTCTTCCATTTTTCTTCGGAATTGCCATATCATCTCTCATGATTCTTCTGTCTTCAGGCATGTTTGAAGGGGGAGTATTCTTTCTCATCATGAGAAAGTGCTCTGACTTTCCTCACTACGGTTATAAGATTACTTTGAATGTGCTGACATGGTTCATTGTCACCTATTTTACCCTTAATTTGTTAATTGATTATTCATCCACAGTCAAGTTTCCATCTGAAATCGGAAGCATCATTTCAGATTCATTTCTTATGTTACCGGCTATTGCACTCATAAGCAGCATCATACCTTTCTTATACGCATTTAGTGCAGGTACGCCCATTAGAAATAAATACGCATCAAAAGCATTTGTATTGGGTTCTTTTACAGCACTTAATTTCATTCCTTTCATGGTATCAGGCCTGACACTCCTCGACTCATTCAATACATTCTTCCATGAGTTTATCATAGTGGGAATTCCGCTGGCAATTGTTGAAGCCGCCGTGAATAAGGAACACTTTAAAGGAGACCTGGCAAAATTTGCGGTTCTGGAAAATTTGTTAATTCTACCCATTGCCCTGAACAGCACAATTATGTTCGCCCTGAGTACTTCATGGTTTAGTTTGTCATTTCTAATACCATTGGAAGACTTCCTTGCTTCTATTTTTATTCTGATCATTCTTCTGTTCATAATTCTAAAATTTGTGAATAGTTTGAACTCACCTTATGCCATACAGAAAATAACGGCTGCTGTTCCCATAGCTATCCTTTCATATCTCATCTTGATATACTTCAACTTCCTCCCGGACGTATTCATATTAAATTCTTCAAATTACTCAATCTTCACAGGCACTACCTTTCTTTATAATTTCCTAAAAGCCCTGATCCTAATGTCCATAGTTATCCTGCTGGGAAGAATTATTACCCTCAGGGGTAGTAAATCCAGCACTATTTTAGGGTTTTCCATGATTGCCGTGTTGCTTGCTTTATTCTTTGCGGGGTATGATTCCAATAAGTTTCAGATTCCTTTTATTGTGGGTCTAGGTTTATCGGCAGCATTAATTGCCTCATCGGATGCCATTTCCATAATCATAAAGGATCGCGCCCTGCCCGGGTATGATCTGATGAAAACCTCAACACCCAAACCCAAAACAAATCCTCAGAAAAGTGCTGGAACCGCTAGTGGAAGTTCATCATCTTCACCCAATAGCCAAACTGTATTGAACGTACCAAAGAGAGTACCCGAAATGTGGCTTGGTCGAGAGGTATCGGGATATACCATGCAGAGTATCATCAGCAAGGACACTGGATTTGCCTTTGTAATGCGTGGTTCAAGACCCAATGAACCTGATGTGGCATTAAAAATTCTTAAACCATACTCATCAGACGGTACAAAAATTGCCTTTGACAACGAATTTATCAGAAAATTTCTCACGGAATTTCAGAATGTTATGGTGTTGAATGGAAGGAAGTATGTGGTAAATATCATTGGCGTTACGGTCAAGACCTATCCCGATGATAATACAAAAATGTCAAAATATCAGGAAAACCCTCCGGCCATAGTAATGGAGCTTCTTCTGGGAGGAAAACTTTCTGATCTTCCTTTCAAATATACAACAAATGATGAAATGGAATTGTTTTTTGAAATCTGTGTGAGGGTTAGTCAGGGGTTACAGGATGCCCATGACCAGAAGGTTCTCCATGGGGATATTAAACCTGATAACATAATGTTCCTGAGCAAAAACGGGATGAATATTGCCAAGTATTCCAATTCTGCCGCGGAAATTGCCAATGCCATAAGAAAAGATTTGTTCATTCCAAAGATAGTTGATTTTGGATCTGCTAAGGTAAGAGGCTTCGGAGAAACGGTCTTTTCACAATTCTCTGTTCT
>JAJZJZ010000131.1 GCA_021809755.1 Thermoplasmata archaeon | reverse complement strand
TTTACGAGATGGTGACAAGGTTGCCCTCATTGGTTCTGTTTCAAGAGGAGTTGTGAAGATTGAGAAGCTTGAACTCATATCTTCTTCGAATTATTACATGCGGATTGTGCCGGTATGTCATGTGTGCGGCGTTAAAGGTAAAAACAAAGGAGGGGGAAATTACGAGTGCCCTTCCTGTGGTATCCATATTTTACCAGATTATTCCTTATTGCCACGAAATATAAATGAGGGAAAATTCCAGCCCCCAGTTTCTGCAAGAAGGCATCTGTCCATGCCATGGGAAATAGAAGATTTCATAGAGGAGGTAAGATGATATCCATTACTGGCGTTCCCGGGTCCGGCAAAACATACCTTTCCTCAAGATTGAGAGAGAAGGGCTTTCATGTAACTGGACTAAATGAAGTTGCCAGGGAGCATGGATGCATTACCTATGATATTATAGATATTGAATGCCTAAAAAGTGTTATTGCTTCACTTAATCCACAGATAGCTGAGGCTCACTATTCCCATTTGCTCCCATGTAATGCAGTCATAATGGTTGAAGCTTCGGAGAATGTTCTCAGGGAAAGACTCAGACATAGAGGTTATTCAGATTTTAAAATAGAGGAAAATATTGCTGCGTTATTGTCTGATTCCATATTTTATGAAGCATTGGACAGGCTACCCCGTAACAGAATCATGATTGTAAATACATCAAATGATATCAATGCAGATGATATGAAAAATATATCAGAATTTATTAACAGATTTATTATGGGTTAATCATGGCACTTGACAGTTTGCGCCCAAGAGCAAACGGATTTTTAGAATTTGTTGGAAAACCATTTCTTAAAATTCCTCCTAATCTTATTTCCATACTGTCATTTGTCTTTGCCATATTAACTGGATTTTTCATATATGAGGGCAGTTTCTATATTATATTGGCATTTATATTTATACTTCTTTCCTCACTGTTCGATGCCATGGACGGGTTTGTGGCAAGGAAAACTGGAAAGGCTTCTATGGCGGGGGATCTGCTAGATCATACCCTTGACAGACTTTCCGATATTGCAATTCTTGCAGGGCTGGCTTTCTCTTCCGCGGGTTCACTTTTCTTGGGATTTTTCGCAGTTACAGGTGTGCTAATGACAAGTTATATGGGTACCCAGGCTCAGTCCGTAGGTCTCAAAAGGAATTACAGTGGCGTTCTGGGAAGAGCTGACCGGCTTCTCTACATAATGATCTTTATCCTTATCCAGATATTCTACCCTTATTCCTTTTCATATTATCTTACTTTCACACCATTTACAACCCTGCTGCTTTGGTTTGCAGTTGCCGGTTATATTACAACGGCATCAAGATTTGCAAGCTCCTTTAAAGAGCTTTCAAAAAAATGATCCCTATTCTGACTGAATCATGCTTTTGATGTCATCTGCCAAATCGAAAGCCCTTTCCATACTCTCCGATTGACCGAATATTCGTATAATCGGTTCAGTTCCGGAAGGTCTAACTAAAACCCAATCATCATCACGAATTGCTTTGATCCCGTCGGTTAAATCGAATGTCCAGTTTTTGAGTTTGTTTCGGATTTGATCCATTACCGCATTCCAGTTTCCATTGTATTTCACGCTTTCCCTGATTATGTAGAATCTTGGTACTGAAGCTATTATTTCGCTTACCGGCTTTTCTTCCCTTGCCATAAGCTCCAACATTAAGGCAACAGCCATTGCTCCATCTCTGCAGTATTGATGTTTGCCATATATGAATCCTCCATTTTCCTCCCCTCCAATGAAGGCGTTATTTTCAATCATGGCTCTGGAAACAATTGGAGCCCCAACCTTTGTTCTTACTACCTTAGCTCCGTTTGCTTTGGCGACAATATCTATGGCATTTGAACTGCTCACCGGTGTTACAACAACATCTCCTCTCTTGAGAAAAACCTTAGAGAATAGTGTAAGAGTCGTGTCACCGTCAATAAAATTTCCAGTTTCATCTATGAAGACGACTCTGTCCGCGTCTCCATCATGGGCAATACCTATGTCAAAATCTCCGGTTTTCATTAGAGCTACCAGTTTCTTCAAATTTTCTGGTTTTGGTTCTGAAGGTCTTGATGTGAATAGCCCATCGGGGTTTGCATTAAGGGTAGTAAGGTTGCACTTTAGTCTTGTTAGAATTTCCGGTGTTGTAAGGTAAGCGGCGCCATTTCCCGCATCAAATGCAACTCTAAATTTCTTATCCTGAATCTTCTTCCTGTCCACTCTAGAAATAATTGCATTAGTATAAAGATCGAATGCAGAATTGTCAGAAGTTTCTCTGCCTATAAACTCCCATGATGCAATATGAAAGTCTCTTTTGAAATGAATTTTTTCTATTTCCACTTCCTTGCGCCTTGCAAGTTCTGTGCCATCTGGATCAATGCACTTTATTCCGTTGAACCTTGGAGGATTGTGAGATGCTGTTATCATCACCCCAAAGATATTCCTTGACTTACAGTAATACTGTGCTCCTGGTGTAGGAAGGATACCAATGTTTATTACATCACACCCCGTGGCGAGAATTCCTGATTTAACCGCGTTTAAAAGCATCGGTCCGGATAAACGATTATCCATTGAAATTGCCACCTTATCTTTTACAAAGGTTCCTATGGCCATGCCAATTTCCATTGCAAATTCAGGTGTCAAGTCCTCGTTGGGAACTCCTCTTATTCCATTGGTTCCAAAAAGCCTCGGTATGGTTTCTTCAGTCATCGATCTTGTGATTTTCTCGTATTATAATAATTGTTCTGAATTAGTTCCGGATGAGTTTATAGGTGTTGCCACGCCATGAAATTTGATCCTTGAAAGCCGCTGCCAGGAGATTGTAAAGATAAAAGAAAGGAAGGATGAGGTATATTAAATAATAGAGATAATCGGTTTCTTTAAGGCGTCCATTCATCTTGATCTCACCCAATAATGTTGGAATAAGGAGTATTAATGAGTAAAATCCGATAAACGGGATCAGGATAAATGCCATGAGAAATACCCAAATTTGGGTAAAGTATACAACAATTCCCAGGTAAAGAATACGGGAATCTGAGGATATTGAAAGCGCAGTCTGCCTCACAGACCATTCATGAAAAATCTTGAAATCGTCCGGTGAATTTATCAATGGCTGGGCACCCGGTACATATTCAATATTATATCCAGCATCCTTGCATATCTTAGTGAGTGCTGTGTCATCAGAAACCCGTGATGAAAAATATTTCATTGAAGAATCGTTTATTAATTCTTTCCTGAAAGCAAGAGAACCCCCCCATCCAAACTTCGTAATGTCCGATTCCATCATACCCTGACCAACAAACCCCCAGAGAGTTTTTACCTTGGACCAGATACCTCCCATGGGCTTGAAATATGGAAAAGTGGTGGTTAATCCCGTGGATGGAATAACAAATGGAGAAACTAGTTTTGAAAGCCAGTCTTTTTTAACAAGAATGTCTGAATCTGCGATGACAAACACGGAATAACCGGTGAATTTTGTCATCGCTGTTGACAGTGCTCTCACTTTTCCGCTGCATCCTTTGCAATCATAATTTGTTAAAATGTATCTTATTCCAAGTTCATTAATGACCTTGAAAGCAGGGTCATCTTTGCTGTCAATAATTGCTATGATATCGAAGTTGTGATAATCCTGATTTTTCAATGATACAAGATTCTCTTTGAGGGTAAAATCCATATTCTTGCATGGAACCATAACAAGAACTTTGCCAGAATATTCTGCATAAGACTTTTCCTTTTTATTCCTTGGCAGGTTAAGAAAAAACTGAAAAATGAATAAAAGTATGGTAAATGTTAGCAGAACGTATAGAGAAATGAGATAAAATATGGTCATATGACATTTAAAGAAGGCTCATGTCTTCTGTGTCGACCTGTCCTACACCTTCAATGCCAGTTATTGATGATTCAACCTTGTCTATTTCACCATCTGCGTCCGGTATTATGATCTGAACCTTGATTGCCTTTAGCCCAAAGGCTATTTCCTGGACTTCCAGATTGGCTACCTTGCAGACTTTGCTTAGATTTGAATTTACTCTTTCCTTTAACTTCTCGATATTGATGGCTGAATCCTCAGGCAGAACCTTAATTGTAACGATTACTTCGCCCATTGGATCACGGTCCCTGAAACCCGCATTTTTCGCATTTATATAGGGTTGAATGTTCCCTGCATTCTTTGCATCTTCCGATGAGGCTTTCGCCACATTCCGGGCAATCAAATATGGCATATCCTTCTCCTACAAGACCAATTCCGCAGGAGCT
>JAJZJZ010000130.1 GCA_021809755.1 Thermoplasmata archaeon | reverse complement strand
ACCCCAGCATTCTTCTGATTGACGAAATAGAAAATTCTCTTCATGACTCAATTATTCAGTATGTGATGGATTCTCTAAGGGAGTCTGGGGTAACCACAATCGTCACCACTCATTCTTCAATGGTTGTAGACAGATCGGAACTGAACGAGTTAAGAATAATTGAAAAAATAGACGGAGAGAGCATAATCAAAAGCATTTCAAAACCAGTTCAGATGAAGAAGAAACTTCTGGAGTTGGGAATTACTCCCAGCGACTCATGGCTTTATGGAGAACTTGCTTGAAAGTTACAATTCTCATAGAGGATACCTATGGGAAACCATTCATGGATGGTTTGATTAAGGATCTCAAGTCGAAGGAATTCGTAGATCGTTCGTGGGCATTTAAAGTCAATCAATACAACGTCTATAAACTTGATAAAATGCTTAGAGCCGCAACGGATTCCGATAAAATAATTCTGTTTGTAGATTGCGATGGTGATTGTAATAACAATAACGCTCGAAGTATTCATGAAATTTGCGAAAAACAGAACGATGGGAAGATAGGAATTATAGATCTGAGGTACGAGATTGAAGACTGGCTCTGCATTTCTGAGGGTATGAAATTGGGTAAGCAGAAGTCTTCAAGCGCTATAATGGCAAAAAGGGGATACAAAAAATTCCGTCTTCCAGAGTATTCCACCAAACTGAATGTTGAGTTGCTTATGAAAAATTGCAAAAGCTTCAAAGATTTTATAATTTTATTGAAGGAATAAAATTGTTATGTTATTTAACAATGGATAATTCCTAAAACGCCACAGGGAATCTTTATAACTTGAGTTCCGCGCCTGAATTATTCTAAATTTGTACAAATAACAGCTATTTTACTATCTTTTTGAACCTGACTTCCGCATGACAAACATTAGCACTCTTTCATGCAGAATCTGTGTTTTACAATGTTTTTTATAAATTATGAAGAGTTATGTATGTGCACATTCACGGATTCCTGGACAGGGAAGGTCAAGTTTTTTCAGAATATGGGAAGCATCTTCGCTCTCCGATTAAATGAATAGATTTCTATTTCCCGCACTTACGGGAACTGCATCCAGGCAGTTCAGGTCTTTCCTTATACTGACTCTTCCGGTTTCAAGACTTATTGAGAAGGAAACTGAAATTACAATCTCAGAGGCAACCCGAATTCTCTCACAATTGAAAGTTACACCGCTTCGTCTTCAATCAGGAATCATCATAATTAGATCTGAATCAGAACAGGTTCTAAATCTCCTCAATAAGATGAACATTCCATATTCGGAAAAAATCATTTATGGTGCACGGACAAAAAAGAAATAAATTCAACAGCAAAGACAGTAAATCACCATTTAAACATGCATTCTCAAAAGAATTAAACTGCGGAACACACGTTATTAAGCAAAAGGACCCCCATAGTATTAAGTATTTTGCTCCTATGACGCATCAAAAAGATTTTTAGATTACATACGAGGTTAATCATGAAGAAAATTAGGATTTCTAAAATTTTAGCCATTGTACTTATATTATTTGGCCTTATCATTAATATAATAGCCGGTAGTACTTATTACTTTAGCACTTACAATAACGCCCAATATAAAGGAGAGGTAGAATCAGGGTCGTGTTTCAATTATAATGGAACATATGGTTCGTTTGTGTTTAATTACACGAAAGGAACAACATTTTTTTATGGCTTTGATTTAAAAATAACAAAATCCCCCAATAATGAGTATGATGTTTCAGAAAAGATATTCAATTTATCATCATATTTTGGCGTGGGTATAAGCGGATTCTCCGGGGGAACAGTTACATCAGTCCAGAGCCTTAACTTTTCCTGTGATTCATCAGGATTAATTCCCGGTATATTCTTTCCCGGCACTAAAAACATATCCAATCAATATTTTTCGTATCACGTGAATAATACCTATTATCCTGGGCCTCATTCATTTATTGGTTGCCCTTATCAATGGGTAACAAACACAACTTCTACAGGTTTTAATTCTTTATATCTAAAATTCAACACAAACTATGTACTTGATCAGCTAATATCATCTGGAGGCGCCGGTTATAACCTAACACCTTTTACGGTCAATTTTGATAAAAACATGCCTCCATTAAACGGAACCAACCAATTTCTAAGTATTAGTCTTATAAATGGAAATACGGTCCCCCCTCAGAATTGGGATAGATGGATCGACATAGGTTCTACATCCGCTTTCCCCGTTAACATTGCTGCGGTCTTAAGTGGAGGCATTCTTGCAGTCATTGGGCTTAGGAGGCCAAGGAGATAAGATCATGAATATACTTGCCTCTGATCTCTCTATGAAGTTTGACGATGTTCTGGCACTCGATTCCATAAGTTTCAGCACAAATTCAAACCGTCTTGCCATAATAGGTCAAAACGGCTCAGGTAAGACAACGTTACTTTCGTTAATAGCAGGGTTACTGAAACCCACATCCGGACATATGGCTGTAAATGATTTTGATCCTTATAAATCAAGAAAAAGGGCCATAAATAGTGTTTCATTCATGTTTGAAAAAATAAAATTTCCATACAGAATTAAGGTACGGGAATTCATAGATTTTTTGGAAATGGATCATAGTGGAAAGGACAAAGAAGAGCTTGTTTCGGCACTGGGCATTGACAGTCTGCTGGAAAAGAGAATGTATTCACTTTCAAGTGGAGAAGAGCAGATACTGTCCATTCTCAATCTCTTGTGTTCCCCCACAGATATCTTACTGCTGGATGAGCCATTCACTCACCTTGATATTTTCAGGATAAGCCGGATTTATAAAGAAATCGTTGATTTGAAACAGGACATTATCATAACAACCCACATACCAGAGGAAGCGGAATCAATTGGTGAATTCTTTATAATTATTGACAAAGGTAAGATTGTATGGAAAGGGAGCAAGCAAGATCTCATAAATAGCGATATATTTGAGGTATATGCTGCAGGTACTTTTCCAGATTCTCTAAAAATCATTTATCGATACGGAAGCACTGCACTTGTTAGATCGCCTCTAGAAGACCTGTATGATCTGGTAAAAGAGCAAAAAATCATTGGATTCAGAAAATCCGGGGTTCGGAGAGTATATAATGAAATTGATGAAAGCAATAAAATGGTATTCTAAAGGGCTGTTTCCAGAGCCGTACACTGCCGGAATATATCTGTTTATATTTGTCACACAATATTTTACATTGAGTGCTTTACAGAACGGGGTGGGTCTATTTGTAAGTGTAACACAGCTGTTACTTATCCCCATGGTAGGCTTGATGAACGGACTTCACATTATCAGGGATGACTCTGTAACAATATTTGAATTATCTTTGCTGAGATCGTGGGACAATATTGCATTAAGCAAGATTATTGTAATTTTGTCAAGTTTTCTTCCATTTTTAATTCTTGAGGGGGTAATTACTTTTTATCTAAACATTTCATATGAGTTTGTATATATTCTTGCCACAGTGGTAGCTATATCTGTACTAATCCTGTTTGCATCGTTAATGCATTCCTTTTCAGTGAGTTTTACATCACTGGTCATTTTTCTCTTTATTTTTCCAGCTTCGTCAATATCTCTACTGGATAACCTTCAGGCGCTGAAGATAACTGCACCTGTATATATTTCCTATTTTGGATATTTCTTTTCCCCAATGTTTTCCTATGAATTTTTCCAGTCTGGCGTTATAAATGTGGTTCCCATAAACGGATTACTTTTTGACTCAATTTTGTTTTTTATAATGATTCTGATCTACTTCAGAACATTTACGCGAACGCGCTATAAACCATGAGTATATGATTCAATTGGGCGATTATATTTTTTGAAAAAAAGGCAGGGGCTGGTCAATCCTTTCTTTTCCTTACGGCAAGTTCATAAACTGGATTCTCCTGGAAATATAACACCAGCAGATCGCCCTTAAAAATTAAATGCATATATATAAACCACTGATTCGAAAGTGAACATTTATTACTATTCGTCTTTTTCAGGGCTGATTCAACAGTGTATTCAACAGCAAATTACATCAGAGTAGAGAGCGAGGAAAGATATAGAGCAATCAAATTCCTTGCAATCATTGTAATTACAGCAATGATGGCTATTCCCATCATTCAGCATATTCAGAATGAATATGCATCCACACCGGTGGAATCTTATTCATATTACAACGAAATGGTGAGGTTTGTTGGTTCCAATGCATTCATAGGTTTTGACGGAAATATATTCCCGGTTTCATGGAATGTGTTTGAGGTGAAACCCTTTGCAGTATCCACAAATAATG
>JAJZJZ010000129.1 GCA_021809755.1 Thermoplasmata archaeon | reverse complement strand
CTTTTTCCATTTCAGTTAATATTTTAGGATATCTTTTCTCATCAAACCTTGGAAACACGAATCCACGATCCCCCATTCTTGTTCCAGGTTTCAGATCGATCTTTGATGTATATTTTCCGGAAAGAACTCCGCCATGAAGTGGACTCCATGCAAGAAGGGTCATATTGTCATGTTCCATATACGGCAAAATTTCATGCTCAATATCCCTGTTCAGGAGGGAATAATTCATCTGGGCGCTCTGATAATGCTCATAACCTCTTTCCCCTGCAACGGAATTGAAAGTTGCCATCTGCCATGCAGTGAAATTGGAAACACCAGGATAGAAGACATCTCCTCTTTCAACCAAATCCTGCATTGCTTCCATACTCTCATCTAAGGGCACATGATAATCGAAGGAATGGAATTGATAAATATCAATGTAATCTGTATTCAATCTCTTCAGACTCCCCTTAATGGATCTTGAAATATGAGCCCTTGAAAGACCAACGTTGTTTATTCCATTTCCAGTTTTTCCTCTGACCTTTGTTGCTATGTGAATTTCATCTCTGAAATCCTTTACAGCTATACCGAGAGCCTTTTCCGACTCACCCTCATCGTATACATCTGCTGTATCATACAGGTTTATTCCGTAGTCATATGCTCTTTTAACCATTTCATTGGTAGTTTGCTGGGAGAGACCACCCAATTTCCAGCTGTTCCTGTCACCGAATGTCATTGCACCCAGGGCGATTTCCGACACATAAATCCCGCTTTTTCCATATTTAAGATATCTCATATATGATCATACCGGTATGATAAATTAAGATTCCGTAGTATTAGTAATGTTCAATGCTACTAGGTCGAAATTATTTCTGGAACTATTGAAATGTTTACGATCAACTCAATCTTTCCCTTGCTTTTTTAGAGATTGGGATATTTTTTGATTAGCTTATAATTAGGTTTTACTGTTTCTTTTCATGATTCGTATGCATTTGTTAATATTCAACTTTCGATTTTTTATCAGGGAAGAACTTTATACAAGGCATTTTCCATCTTATTAAATCAAAATGAGTGTTCTACGGAATTTAAAAAATTAAGTATGGCGTCGGCGTAAGTCAATGCATCTCTAACAGCCTTATAACTAAATTTAATATCTCTCATTTCGCCAATTAAGTTTCTTACATACTGATCCTTTATCTCAATTGTCCCGGGACTCAACAAATAATGATCAGAAAACACCCTATAATTAAAAAGTATCTCATACTCCATCGAAAGATTATTGGTTAAAATATATCTGCTAAATTCCTTATGTGCAAAGCTGTCCCGGTGGTTTCCTCTCCCTCTATGATTGAGTTTGTGATAATAGATCTCAGACCAATAGTTGAATAGGGCAAAATAAATTGTGCTAAATAATCTTCTCATCTCTACTTCTGGCATTAACTCTTCATTTTCAGAATATCTCTTTATTTGGTACGACAGGTCGGCTAAAATCTTTTCAGGGTTTAACCGACTCATAACTCAAATCCTTTCATGCAAAAAACCGCTAGGTAACCTTTAGTTAACACCTGAAGCCTTGCCATACTATTTTCTATCTCTTTCCATTCTTTCTTTCCCGCGTTTGCAAAGATTATTCTGAAAAAAAGAAGTTCGTCACTATCTTCATCAAGAACATAATCCAGATATGGCCCATCGTAAAATCCATAATTTTCAGAAAGGAAATCAAGAATATCTGCAAGTTCTTTTAATTTATCTGAGCTAGAACCGAGACTTAAATCAGTTGCTTCAAGCTCTTCCAATATAAATTTAATAGTGGCATCTCCCGTATATGAATGAATCCTAATCAGAGATGTTAAAGATTTCATTTTATTGAGTTTTTGAAGGGGGTCCTCTTCTTCTAGAGAAGTTACACCTGATCCTTTTTCATTTTGAAATATTTGTATAGAGGCTTCTTCGTTCTGTATAACTGGGCAAAAACAAGTTTTTATGGGTATATCAAACACATTATATGTACTATACATTATTGTTCTCCTTTAGATAATTCAATAATTTTTCGATATCAGCAAATCCCTCAGATATTATTTTGTCTTCCAAAGATTCATCTCTAAATATCATTGTTATGGAAAGTTTTGTGGGGTCCTGCACTATTGGCTCTATATTTATTTGTTTCCATAATTGAGTTCTAATATCATCTTCAGGAATTTCGTCGTTAACTATCCTCAAGCCAAATGATCTTGGTTTCTTTATAGTTAAAAGTTCAGGAATCTTCTCTTTCCTTTGGTGTACACCCTTTCCGTCCCTAACAAGATTAACGTAAACTTCATATGAAAAAACCCTTTCCTTAATTTTCATTTTTAAAATCAAATCATCCAATTCTGACTTTGAAATTACAAAGGCATCAGGGGTTTCAGATTTTCTAGGGATTAATTGGATTATTCCCATAACACCAGATTTTAATGATAGATTTGAAATCATAACAGAACTATTTTTTAAATCTCCTATTTTCTTTAAATTACCTGGCATATTGAAAGATGCACTGAACGAGAACGATACTCCATTGGGGATCTGGTAATCAGGTTTAAACCCCTCGCTATTTAAAATAATATTTGTGACATCTTCATTGGTAATTTGATCTTTTAGAATTGCTGATATATACCCTGACATTGTTTGATAGCTTAATAAGTAAATTTGGTAAAAGGTTTTTGGTATCTCCTATGGCGGCAAAAGGTTGTTTGAAATTTGACACAGATTCTGCTGCCCAGACCTGTAAGAACCGAAACAATCGCAACAGTCAAGGGTGTTAGGTAAGTTTGTCCACACAGGAAATTGCATGAAAACGTGGTAAATTACTGAGAAATATCAGAAAACGACATGACATCCTGTTGCCGCCATAGGGTATCTTTATTGCACTGACATCCCGCCCACTCTTAAGATCGAACCTTTATTGCTCAAAAGATTGTAAGTTAAAATTGTATTAATTCAGTTAATTTCATATAGAAATAAGAAGACACTAAAAACTTACTATGTATTCCAAAATGGTGTAATTTATCTCGTCCAAAAATAAGTAATGAAGGTAGGCTTAATTGAATGTAAGTTGACACTTTTCTGATGGCAATTGGAAAAGGAAACTCGTTAAAGGCTTGGATAGAATTCAATGGAAGCGGTAAGGAGTAATGTAAAATGATTACAAATTCACATTATGAACATCTGCTAAGTGAGCAGTTGAATTGTATAGAAAAATTTTTTACTAAGCATCTGGAAAATCTCCCTCTTATCCTGGGAGAAAGTGTGTGGGGAGTTGCCATCGAATTCAATCATTAGAAATCGAATGATTTGAAGTGATTATTAAGTTAGTTCCCCTAGAGTTATATTAATTAGTGCATCTTTCATATGAAATCAATGATCTTTACCTTCTCAAGAGGAACCATTCTTATTCAAGATCCCCCTGAAAATATTTCATCCATTGCACTTTATGATGAAAGAATACAGTCTTTCAGGTCGCCTGCATACGAATATTTTACCTTGAAGCAAAGATATCCAGAAGCAGAGGACAGGGTTTTCACTGACGAAAAAGGATTGAATCTGTCGCACAATGAAAAGCTAAGATCATACCAGCAAAAGGCCATAGATATGTGGTCAGCAAATAATTTGAGAGGAATCGTGGTATTGCCCACAGCTGCCGGAAAAACACATATTGGCATAGAAGCTATCGTAAAACTTTCCGTATCAACCATAATAATAGCACCAACCATTGAGCTGATTCAGCAGTGGAGAACCAAACTTCAAAATGTTCTCGGTATTGAAGTGGGGCAGATAGGCGGCGGCGAAAAGGACATTAAGCCAATAAGTGTTTGCACCTATGATTCTGCATATCTGATGTCAGAAGAACTGGGAAACAGATTTAAATTTCTCCTGGTGGACGAGGTGCATCACCTTGCATCGGAAAGATATGGAGAGATTGCGCGGATGTTTGCTTCACCGTATAGACTGGGACTTACAGCAACACTTGAACGCCTTGACATGCTTCATGAAACCCTTGAAATAACCATGGGTGGAAAAATTTTCGAACTGGGTTATGAGGAACTGACAGAATTTCTTGCAGGTTATGATATTGTTAGAATACCTGTTGATCTGGAGCAGGAAGAAGAGGAGGAATACGAGAGAAACAGAGAAATTTTCATTTCTTATCTGAGGAAACACCGCATCACAATGAGAGGTCCATGGGACTTTGAGAAGTTCATCATGTCATCATGGAATCCTGAGGGAAGAGAAGCACTCATGGCATGGAGAAAGGCAAGGGAGATTGCATTCAGCGCCAGAATAAAGGTTGATGCTGTGAGGTATGTGCTGTCAC
>JAJZJZ010000128.1 GCA_021809755.1 Thermoplasmata archaeon | reverse complement strand
TCGAGAGATGGTATCCTTCACTGTACAATTACAGGGCGTACAGTGAATCATGCCAGAAGAGATTGAGAACAACAAATGTGCTGGAGAGGCTTAACCTGGAATTCAAGAGGAGAACAAAAAAGATAGGAGCATTTCCATCAGAACAGTCTCTCCTGAGACTTGTTGTGACAATAATGATGGACATAAATGAAGAGTGGATAACAGGGAGAAGATATATTAATATGGAGGAGAATTAGGGAATGTACAGGATCTTTTCGAAATTACAGCAAATCATGTACACTATCTAGCAGCAAAACCTGTATTTTTCCATATAATCTATTCTAACTAAGGTTGTATTGTATGTTATATGAATTACTCTGATTATATATGATTATATGAATTTGGAGTAAAAGAAGATACATTTATATATAGAGTAGTCATATCTATAATTATGTCGAGTGACAAATTGAGTGAAGAGGAGAAGAAGAAGCTGAAGGAACTGCTTGCTAAGGCACTGCCAGAGGAGCTAAAAGTCCTAATGGAAGAAGATATGATTCCAAGGTTTGAGTGGAATTCAAATTTAAGTGCCTTTAAAATCCTCTTAAGGAAAGTATTGAATGAACCTGGAATCAAAGATGAGAAGCTGGTTGAATACCTGAAGGGAAGAAATCTGCTTACAAGTAAGGCCAAAGTTGACAACTATGGTTATGTATTTGAAGAAACAGGTCTCTTCAGAACAAGTAACAACAAAGTCTACCTCACAGAGATAGGCAAAAAGATTGCAGAAGAGTTCAATGATGATGAAGACCTCACGACATTTGAAATAGTTATCATGAGAGGTCTTCAGGTACAGGGAGCAGGGTTCACAGTGCTTAACCTCATCAACATGACAAGAGGTATCCTAAGAGAGGAGTTGATGACGAAGATGGAACAACTTTATGGTGGTAAAGGAAGGTACTTTGCAGGTTACTTTGTGAGAATATTCAAACAGTTGAAACTCATTGAGAAGACTACTGAGAATGGAAAGGCCAAGTACATTCCAAAATTTCCAGTAGCTTGGTCAAATATTGGGGTACCCTCTGCATCAGAAGAGAGTGAGGACTAAAGAGTCCTTACCTTCTTTTAATCCCAATTTTATATCCATTGAATAACCATGTAAATTCATCGATTTAACCTATGAAACTTATTTTGCAGTATATTTATGTTGACAAATTGTAAGATGGTATTTTTGAACCGTTAGTCGTGTTAAGTTTTTTCCCCTATTTCTTAACATCTAAAATCTAAATTATTCGCTCTTTGAACCATTGTTCGTGAACGCTTGTTCGTGTTGCCCACATAATGTTAACCTTTAAAAAGCAAGTTAACAAGGGAAATTGCAATGTAATTTACTGATGTTAGAATCAAGTAGAGAATTCGTCATTAATCTGATTTTTTTGTTCTGTGCTCAAACCATATGCATCACAAATCAAGCTATCCAACTTATCATCCAGATAAGATATTTGAGATTCAATTTGCTCAGTTTCAAGGCTTATTTTCTTATTTTCTGCTCCTAATTCACTGTAAAGTGCCATAATTTCCCGCACCGTGGATACTATTTCCTTTTTCAAAGTGTCAGAGAAATGCTTGATTGGCAATCTCTCTAGTTGTGGAGGGCCTATTCTCATATAACCTCCTGATAGTGATAGAGCGGAATATACGCGTTTGTAGTAGTAACTCATTAATTTACTATTCAAGATTGCAATCAATAGAGACAGATCTTCAGTCGCGTTGATGACAATAGAGGTTGATTTCCCTGCAAGATATGATCCGTTATCGAGGTAGCATTCCAATCTTTTATTCATACCGCCTACAATTATTTTAGATGTAGTCGCCTGTTCAAATCTCTTAGGCAAAATTTTCTGCAATTTTCCAACATCAAGAATGGGTCTTTCGAAAGCTGAATTGATGTACCTAGTTTTTGAAATTCCCCATAATGATCTGTACCTATCTATTGTCCCTGTATTTATGAATTTCAATGAGTTACCATTTATTGGTTTGTTATGGCTTTCGCTAATGAATTCCTTTACAACGTAAGCCTCACTTACTGTGGCAGAACCTACCACAGTTGCAATTTCCCCAAGTTTTGAAGAATCCTTCGTTATTGTTTCCAATATAGATGTCCCAGGAGCTTCAAATATATGCGACCAAGTGCCGGAAATAGAATTGTTTAGTTTCTTTTGCTCGATTAGAAAAGAAGATTGAATGTCAGCAGTTCCTCCAATAGGTTTCATTCTCTCAACGATGATTTTATTTGACTTTGGGTCAGTTTTTTGGATCGTGATTACTATTGGATATACACTGGCTTCAAAAACTGGGACTGAGGAATAATCTCTGATAGAAACTATCTTGTATTTGGAAATTAGCATCCTTAGACTTGAAGCATACTCTGCTGATAGGACCTTGTTAGGTACAATCATACTTAGCAAACCATCGTCCTTCAATAGTTCTAATCCCTTTTCGATGAATAAGCAAAAGATATCCCAATTGCCTCTAGCGGAACTAAAACCATCGACAAAGTAATTTCTTAATTCTGGTTGCGATCTTGTCATTTCTTCTGAATCTATATACGGAGGGTTACCTATGACTACATCAAATCCGCCGTCTTCGAAAATTTTAGGAAATTCGTTTTCCCACTTGAATCCCTTATTATCAATAGTTCTATCGGAAACTAGGCTGTTTCCCAATTTGATGTTACTCTGCAGTAACGGTAAACGTTGCTTTTTCTCAGAAACCCTTAACAAAAGATTCAACTGTGATATTTCAACTGCTTTGGCATCTAAATCCACTCCGAATATGTTATCTCGCAATATTTCGGTCTTTTTATTGTAAAATTGTCCATTAGATTCTAGATCGAATTTGGATTGTGTTATGGATTTTGCCTTTTTACTTTTACCATGATTCCAGTAATTTTCAACCTCTTGGTAAGCTCTAATCAGAAAACTTCCAGATCCACACGCAGGATCCAATATCCTTAAGTCTTTTATTTCATCGGGCGAGTGAGAATCAACAAATCTGCCTACTGCACTTTTTACAATATAATCGACAACATATGAAGGTGTGTAGTATATTCCTTGTTCTTTTCTGTGGGCTCTTGACTCGGACAACTTAGCTCTTTTTGGAGTGGTCTTTAGTATGTTCCCAAGATATTGCTCATAGATATTTCCAAGTACATCAGATTCTATGGCAGAAAAATCGTACTTGAATAGGTGATCTTTGGATTCATTAAGTCCATTAATGATTTCTTGCAAAACTTCGTTATCAATTACCAGATTGTCACATAAATCAGGAGCGAATAGTTTGCTGTTGTACGTCTTATCATATTCTCCATATATCCTATTTATTTCCTTGGAAAGACTTCCTTTTCCTCTACTAGCCCACTGTCTGAGGTTAGATTGAAGTTTATTCTCCTCATATGTTCTATCTTCTGCACTCCGTATAAAGATCAATCGGTCAAGTATACGTTGAACTGAGTCATCCAATTGTTCTTGTGTTAAACCAATATTTGAATTATTCGACATTATGTTCTTTGAAAGGAGTTCTCGAAAGTGGATCATGTCTCCTAAGAGTTGTTTGTCGATTGGATTCTTTCTTTGTTTCTTCCCAATTTTACTTGCAAGACTGTCTAGCTCATTCACTTTGAACGATTCTTTAGAAAGTTTAGTGAATAGATCTTCCTTGAGGAAATCATCAGGGTGTAGGACGAAATACTGGTTGTTTTTAAAATTAGAATCTCTCCAATCAGCGTTATATACTGCTATCGTTTCAAAATTAGTAAGGATAGCCCAGGAGCATGATTTCAGCCATGCATAGTTTATGGCTTGGCCAATGTAACTAGATTTTCATTCGCTTAATACATAGTCTATATTTATATCTCACTTCCGGTTATCCATAAGATATAAATGGTCTTCAAAAGAAAATACCCGAAGCCGGACATTTCGGAAGAAGAGCTGAAAGAGCTTAAGAGGATCAGGTCCTCAACAAAAGAGGAGAAGAGGAGAGTGATAAGGGCGTCCATAATCCTTGATTATCTTGACGGTTACAGTGACGATCGGATCGCGGCCAGGAATGGCGTCAACAAGAACACGGTCAAGAAGTGCCTGTCCAAGCTGCGGGAATTTGGCATGGAGACCGCACTGAACGATCTTCCAAGGCCCGGAAAACCAAGAAAGATAACGGATGAAGATAAGTCATGGGTCCTGAACCTTGCATGCACTAAACCATCGGAACATGGATACCCGGATGAGCTCTGGTCCTATACGCTCATGACGGATCACATAAGGAAGAGCAGGTCTTCCCTTAAGAATATGAGCAGATCCACTGTCTTTGAGATCCTCAATGAGG
>JAJZJZ010000127.1 GCA_021809755.1 Thermoplasmata archaeon | reverse complement strand
TTCGTATACTTTGACCCACCGTACGAACCAGTTTCAAAGACTTCCAGGTTCACATCATATACAAAAACTGGTTTTCCATTTTCCGAACAGCAAAGACTAAGCGATCTGTGCAGGAAACTTGACAGTATAGGAGTTTATTTCATGGTGAGCAATTCGTATTCACCATCCATAATTGAACTTTATGGCGAATTTACAATTAAGAGAATTGAAGCAAGAAGAAGCATCAACAGCGACAGTCACGGGAGAACAGGCATAACTGAACTTCTCATTACCAACTACGTTCATTCCTGAGTTTCGCAAAAATTACAGGAACAAAATTCATGCTGAAGCAGACCAATCCGTAATTTACATCCACTCTTAACCGTATTTTGGTAGTGCACCAACTTGACACGATTCACCTCACACAGTTTACAACACACCTCACAGTTAGCTCTCTTCTCTTACCTCCCCAATATTGACATCTCATCCAACTCCATGTAACTCATCCTGGTCATATTCCAATAAATCTTTCCATGGTCAAGTGTTTTCAGGAAGAAATGATATAAAAAGGGGTTTTCACAACGTTAATTTACATCAGAGGTTTTCTATAAACCCCAGTTTCTTGCAAATATCAAAAATCGATTTACTCTGAGGAATTAGTATTATAGCTAATTTCAATTATATGGATGCTTATCATAAATTAGTTTTCATAGGGTTTTAAAAATTGCCCATAATATTTATAATAAGATATATGATAAGAATTTGTTTGATAGACATAGAAAATTTCTCGAAAGTATATGGGCATAGAAAATTCACTGCTGTGGAGAACATGTCTTTCAAAGTCAATGATGGAGAAATTCTTGGATTTGCAGGTCTTAATGGGGCCGGAAAGACTACCACTATTAATTGTATTAGTGGTGTCACGCTACCGTCGAAGGGAGATATTTTGGTTGATGGCTTGGACATCGTTAAGAATAAGTCAAAAGCTTCCAGAAATATTGGGTGGGTTTCTGAATCCCCAACCTTTGAACAGAATGTCAGACCAGTGGAGCTTTTAAGCTATTTTTCCGGTTTTTACAAATTCACCTCTTCGGAATCGCACAAGCGAATTATGGAGGTACTTTGTCTAGTTGGACTTGATAATGCAGTTGACATGAAGTTGAGAGACTTCTCGCAGGGCATGAAAAAACGTTTTGCCTTCGCTTCCGCAATGATTTCCGATCCCCAGAATTACCTTCTCGATGAGATGCTTAATGGACTTGATCCAGAAGGTGTCCACTTTGTAAAAAATAAATTGATGAATCTCAAGAAAGAAGGAAAATCAATTCTTCTTTCTACTCATATTCTTGGAGTCCTAGAAGATATTGCAGATCGTATTGTGGTAATACATGGAGGCAGAATTAAAGAAATTATACCTCGACAAAAATTTAAGAGTTTGGGAAAGCCAGTTATTAACTTAAAACCTAACGTAATTGATAGTGCACTGGTTAAGATCCTTGAAACTTTTGGGAAACCGGTGATCAATGGCGATTATGTTAGCATTACCGAAGTTACTGATTCTGAAAATGTGGCTCAGGAAATTAACACTACCGTCATAAAGGCTGGTTATTCGGTTTCACACATAAGTACTGATGGCTCAAGTCTTGAACGATACTTTCTTGAATTGACTGGGGCGATTGCATGAAATCTGTTATTTATGAAATTAAAAAAGCAATCTTTAGCAAGACTACGGTGGTGTTATTCGCCATTTTGTTAATACTTCCGATCGTATTTGCTGTTAGTTCGGCAAAAAACACTCAACAACACTTCGATATAAATAGCATTGGGTATGGAGAAGGTTCAAATGGCACTTACAATGTCTCCGTATTTTTTTATCGTGGTTCATACTGGACTCCAGTACAGGGAACCAATGTTACAATATTTTCTGGAAATGCGAGAATATCTGGTTCGACCGATGCAAATGGCTTTTTCAATACAACTCTTCACAATCTCACCAGTAGCGAGGCTGTGAATCTGTCATACCAGTATTCATTTGCGATTGGGGGTTCAACTACCATATTTGAATCTCAGATTACCATTGGACAGGAAGGGGAAAATCCATACTTCTCACCTTTTATAAGCCAGCATATTGTAAACAATAAGGTGGTGAACTACACTCTCTTTCAATCACGATTGGATCTTATGACCTTGGGGGTACAGGGGCGTCCTGATCTTCGGACTCTTGGTTTCAGTTATGACATACAGGGATTGGGGAATGTCCCGTCACTCTACCTTTACTATAAGCCCTTATATGCGGGAACTAACCAGTTTTTGGGTGTAACGTTAGAATACTCAAACGTAAGTGGGGGAAGTGCACCCATTGGTGAGATCAATTCCACCTATCTTTCCAACGAGAGTCAGTTGAGGTATTTCGGGAAATTTCAAGGTCCTCCAAATATTCCAATCAACACCGTGAACCTGACCACTAATACTAACACCACATCATATCTATTTGAAGTTTTCTCTGCCAATGGAACAGAACTGGCATTTGCAGTTCTAAATCTATCTGCACCGTATAGTAACTTGCAAGCTAAGTCTATATTTCTCTCAGATGAACTGCCGTTACTCGGTCTATTTGTTCCACTCATGGCTGTACTTACCGGATTCAGTATTTTCGGAAGGAGTAAGTTAGATGGATCCCTGAATTACGTTGTTGTTCGTCCAATCTCCAGACGGTCGTTGATTAGTTCAAGGTTTTTCTCGAATATTGTTGCGATTTTCATTCCAGTATCCATTTCCATGGGCATAAGTTCAATAGTCTTTCACTTCTACTTTGATACCTATATACCTGCTAGCACCATTTATCTTACACTATGGGCGTTATTGGTTATGGCAGCAGGATATACAGGCCTTGTTTACCTAGCATCCTCAATGATGAAGTCATTTAGCAAGCTTGTTGGCACTATTATCGGGATATTCATATTGCTAGATCTCTTTTGGTCATTTTCTGGAAATCTCATTCCATCCCTGATAACATCTGGGTTAACTTTAGGGAGCAGAAATTATGCTGTGACGAATGTCATATTGGATTATCTCTCTCCATCAGGGTTTGTGAATATAGTGAGTTACATGGGATATGGCAACACCTCGCAGAAAATATTTCTTGGCAATTTTATTCCAGCACAGGTCGGAATAGACATGCTAACAATAATCTCTATTGGTATTGCTTGGATAGTGATCCCGTTCATTCTTTCCGTCATTAGGTTTTCGAGATTTGACTGAGGTGTCCAGCAAGAATTTTAAAGGTGGTTAAGGATTGACCGAATAAATTAACGTGGTTTTGGGTAGAGACGCTCTATTCATAGACACTTTATAGTAAAGTATGTTTGAACGATTTTGTGTAAATGGTCTATTTTCGGCTTACATTTTCCCACCTTGTAACACTATAAGTTCAAGATAACATAATGGTTTACAGATTCTAAAAACAATCTTGGGTACTCAAATCGTGGTGATATTATCAGGAATTTTGCATTTTTCAATCTTTAAGCAAGATCCAAAAACAACATCATATCTATGCAAGAGCAATGGTATAATTGGGCAAAAATAAGTTTCGGACCTATGGTGGAGTATGCAGTCTATTTCCAGTTTAGGAACATATAATTCTGACTATATCGAAATACTTATATATATTAGCCTCCCTCTAAACATGGAACGTAGAATAGTTTTAAAACTATTAGCAGTATTTATAGGTATTTTTACGGTTGCCATGCCAGTCCTATTACCAAATATGGCATCAAAATGGTCTTAGATTCTGTTCGATTGAACCCATGCTTTCAGATCCTCCTGGATTGGATATCATTGATTTCTAGCATCCTCACAAGATCTGTCAAGACTGGCTTTCTTTCTCTGTCTTTCTATAATATTGGAACATGTGGATTGGGTCTTATGAATTTCCCTGCAATATCCAAGTTCATCTCCTATAACATGGATGGGAATTCCTTCAGAAAATCAATCTTTGAAAGGTCGCCTTTATGGTAAACCAGCGTTTAAACGGACAAATATGGAGACCTGGCTGTCATTAGACTTGGTGTACGCTGGATAATACCTGAGTTTAACTCCACGGGATGATACAGAATACCTGCATGTTTTTGAGAAGATTTATGAAATACCTGCTATTAAGCACTGATGAGAAAAGAGGATATTGAGGAATCGCAGTCGTATTTCACCACAACCGTGGCTCTTGTTACATCGTTGCATGAGGACAGGATCAATGTAATGTCCGCTGAATGGACAATACGTGTTTCCATTGAACCATTCCTCATGGCGGTATTCGTGGGTTACCAGAGAGGAACGTATGATATGATAAAGAATTCCGGTGAATATGGTTTAAGTTACTGTTCAGATCAGCAGGGAAATC
>JAJZJZ010000126.1 GCA_021809755.1 Thermoplasmata archaeon | reverse complement strand
TGGACATGCCTGTGATGGATTGTATCGGGGCGTTTATGCTCTTTCAGTAGGTTTAAAAAAAATGTTTGGAGACAAACCCATAGATAGAACGGATCTTAGGGTAATTTCCAGAAATAGTCCGTGTATAGGTGATGCTGCAAGCTATTTAACAGGAGCACGAATTCGGTTCGGCACACAGGATGTAGACAGCATACCTGGAGTATGGTATATAATTCAAAGAATATCAAACGGTCAGACCGTTAAAGTGGTGGAAGATGAGGCATTCTTTCCGGACAAAATATTAAAGGCGGAGTCAAACCTGACCAACGTTCCCAAGGAGGGCTTATCTAAGGCCCTTGATGAACTCAAATTAATGCAAGACCAATGGGTAAAACAAGTACTTTTAAAAACACAACCCTATGAACATTACCATGCTGATTATATTGAATTTGTTTGGAAAGATGTTGAATATACAAAAAAGGGTAAGCGTACAGATATTATATTTAAAGATGTGATCTGATCTCATGTTTGAACCCATAATAAAGCAGAGACCAGCGTTTATTTCAGAAGTTTTTAGGGTTTTGGGAGATAAAAACCGACTCCATATATTGTGGTTGCTAAATAGGAAAGAGCTTTGTGTGTGCGAAATAACGGACATCTGCGGTTTATCCCAATCAAATGTATCTCAACATCTGTCAAAATTAAAATCGGTTGGCCTTGTAAAGGAAAGAAGAAAGGCACAGTGGATTTATTATTCATTAAACACCACTGATTTTCCCATTGTAAAGGAAATCTGTGGTCTTTTATCAGAATATGATGGAGACATTGCAAAACTTAAAGCCCTTAGTGATGATTCAAAGTGCAATTCGTCATAGTTTTATAATTGTCAAAATAATTCTAATTTATTTGAACACAAAGATAACAAACCCTCTTTGAAAATAATCATCATAAAATTGGATATGACCCTATTAACTAAAGATAGGGTAAATATATGGTTAACCAAATGAAAAAATTATTAGCTGAAATTATAAATTAACTGGTTTTCCCCATTTTACCCAGGTGTTTAATTAAGTTTATGGCAACCGAAAGGCCTCTTGAAACATCCGGATCCTTAAGCTCTCCAAGAAGACTGAAAGTACCATGGATTTTTGGTTCTTCTGCGAATTTTCCCGATGAAATTCCATCAAGGACCGTAAGGAGTTCCTGCATCACAGCTGGATCTGATAATTTTGCAAGTACTTCTAACAAAGAATTTAACATCGTCGAAACTCCGTTAAGCATATCGTCTGTTAGGATACTTCTCAAGCTTGCTGTTGCATAAACTATTCCCTTAAGGGAGTCGGTCATCCCCTTTTCCTGCAACTCTGCAATCCATTGAACCAGATTTGTAACATTTTCCAAATTATTGAATAACGTGTCGATATCTTTCTTTGCACTGGGATCTCTTAGTTTATCATTTAGAATTAATTCCAGTTCGTTTGTCATTGAATCACCTCATTTAATACTGGTTTTGCAGTCATATTCCAGTAGAGATTGTTGTATATGAGTTTAATCCAGTAAAAGGCATAACTCTCAGGCATCATTATGGGTTTTTGTGTATAGCTTGATGTTAGCATCGACGCACTACCGATACCAGTTATCATCAGGGCGCCTCCACTTCCATCATAAGTGGATACGGGTTCGTATCCTTCAATTGCCTGGGAAATTCTCTCAGAGACAACAATAGCCTCGGCATCTGCTACAGATCCTGCCTTTGAGACCTGTAAATTGGTAGCATCTCCTATTGCGTAGGCATTTTCATACCCTTTGATATTAAGTGTTAGATTATCCACTGTGAGCCACCCCATTTTATCTCCAATTTTAGAATCGACAATCAGTTTATTTCCAACATGCGGAGGAGTGACAATTGCCAGATCGAACCTGGTTCTATCTCCATCTTCGCTAACAAATTCATGAGAATCATTATCCACATATTTTAGTCGGAACCCAAGTTTGCTTTTTATTCCCTTATCTTCGAACATTTTAAGTGCCACGTCGGAAACCCCCTTGTCTGGAAATGCCATTGGTATGGGATATATGTACTCAATCTCAACATCATTACGGATGCCTCTTTTCTTGAAATAATCATTGAGCAGGAAAACTGCTTCAAGGGGGGCCGGGGTACACTTATAAGGCATGGAAGAAACACCCATTAATATTTTACCAGATTTGAAATGATTAAGTGCAGTCTTTAATTCAAGCGCCTTATCAAGATTGTAAAAATTGTATGTGCCACTTTCCAACCCAGGTACTGCATCATAATTATACGATGCCCCCGTAGCTATAACTATATAGTCAAAGTCGATTTTTTGCCTTTCTGTCTTAATAAAATGATTCTTCAAATCTATCATAGTGGCATATTCAGATATCAAAGCTATGCCTTTAGTTAACATTCTATCCATATTCCTGTAAGTAGCCTGTTGTGGCATTAAATCAAATACTATTTCAAGAAATCCAGGTTGATAATAGTGCCTTTTGCTTCCCTCAACCAGAACTATCCTCACAAGTTTATCCTCAATCTCCCTTCTTAGCTTCGATGCCAGATGATTGGCAGCACTGACACCTCCACTCCCTCCTCCAACTATTGCAACTGTTTTCATAATTATTAAACGGGGAATAGTTCTTAACAAATTCTCCCATTAATGTATGGAAAAATTATGATTTGACACAATTTTTGCTTGATTCAGATCAAACATTGAACCTAAACTATTTTGAGAGGTTGAACAAAATAATGTTGAAACTCATTATAAGTAAGAGTTCCATTTGCAGGGTACGACACCTCATTTATTTCCAATAACAAGCTTAAAGTAAAAAATAAGGAGTTTGTGATTTGTACCAATCGATAAATAATATGAAGTGAAGTGGGTTTGTAATTCTATGCAGTATTGTGAATGTCAAAGTAAGTACCTTTAAGAATTTATGACGAGAATTTCATTATGAACAATTAATATGTTTCCATGAAGTAATAAATTTAATGATCTTTCGATAATATGAAGTTGACAGCAAAGATTTTTATCTTTAATTATTAATTTCTTCATGTGTCTTGTAATATGTTAATTTCAAAAGGTACTTTAGGGGGAAATGAAATTTATTTTTTAGGTGTAAAAAAGACAAAATCGCAAATGTTGAAAATTTTAGCGACAGGAATTTCTCAATTCCTTGTCCACTTGAAAAAGCAAAAATTATTCCGTGCCAAAACCAATAGTGAAATAAATAACCAGAATTTACAATTACCGATTTCAAACTTTATATATAAAGCAAGGAGCATTATTAAGGCGATAACTCAATACACTGAGAGGTTAGCAATATGGAATTAAAAAGAGTATATTCATTTGTCATTGTTTTAACTTTTTTGCTTTCTGTCATGATATTCGGAATTCAATCAACTGCTCAGAATGTTAATGAAACGGGCAGCCAAAATTCAGATTATAATGTAGTTATATCAAGCGATACAGTTTTACATGGGAATCTCTTTGCTGATAATTTAACAATCAACCCGGGAGTAACACTTGTTACTAACGGATATAGTATAATATTGAGCGGAAATTTCGAAAATTATGGATTTGTATGCGCAGGATACAATCCGCATTCCGTAGGAGTGGATGGTTATTCTTTAAATTATCTCCATTCATTGGGCGGTTCTGGAGGTGGGGCAAGTTTCGATTCCTCATATTCTGTTTCAGCATATCATGCAGGAGCCACAATGGCTCCATGTGGTACTGCTTTGCCTGACCAAACTGGTGGATCTGGTCATGGAGTTTCATTTTCAACCGTTATTGGCTATACTACAATATCAAATATTTCTAAATGGTTTAAAAATGGCATTCAACAATACATATCTGGTGCGGCAGGAGGGAGTGTAATTGGTTACTTTGGGAGCATGGCATCAGGTGGGCTCGGTTCCTATGGTATTTATATTCAGGCCAATACGGTTAATGAAGGAAATATTATTGCCGCCGGAAATTCAGTATATGATGATTGCCTTGATGCAAGTCAGGGAGCAGGAGGCGGGGGGGCAATCATAATAGCCTATGGAAGTGGAGGGTGTATTCCAGGTACAGTTAGCAATAACGGGGGAATTGCAACACCGGAGTGTTCAAATTATTATATGGCAGGGGGACAGGGTGGAAATGGGGCAGTTTTTTCCATAAATTACCAAAGCGGACACGAACCTGTACCTGTTACCATAAGTGGTCCCCAATGGGCATTTAATGGTGCCATGGCAGATTATGAAGAGCAAGAGACTCTGACTAGTGCTGGGCAAACTTATACGCAAGACACATATTATGTAAATCAAACCATAAACGATGTTAACATACCGCTGCAGGAATTTCAACTGGATAATTTCAACAATGGACAGAATTCAACCTGCACTCTATATTTTAATAATC
>JAJZJZ010000020.1 GCA_021809755.1 Thermoplasmata archaeon | reverse complement strand
AGGATATATTTGGGCAACTCAATTAGGATGAATCAAAGGTAAGCAATAGTTTTTGTTAGCTTTGATTTCAAAAGGCTTTAATAGGCTGTGTAAATCATCTTACGTCTAGGAAGTGCTTAATATGGAAAAATTATTACAAACTGGAACAACCACAGTAGGATTAACTGTTCAAAATGCCGTTATCATGGGGACAGAGAGAAGGGTTACTATGGACCATTTCATTGCCCACAAGGACGGAAAGAAATTACATCAGATAGATACCCACGCTGCAATGACAATTGCCGGTCTCGTTGGGGATGCTCAGGTTTTAGTCAGATACATGAAAGCAGAACTTGAGTTGTATAGAATGCAGAGAAAATTCAATATGCCAATAGACGCGGCAGCCACATTACTCTCAAATATACTTAACCAGTCTAAGTATTACCCATATATGGTACAGCTTCTTGTAGGAGGGTTCGATGGCAAACCTCACCTATACTCTGTAGATGCAGCTGGGGGAGCAGTAGAGGATGTATACGTGAGCACAGGTTCCGGTTCTCCCTTTGTTTATGGAGTTCTTGAATCCATGTACAGCAAAGACATGAAACTTGATGATGCCATTGACATGGTCATCAGAGGTATAACTGCTGCAAAATCAAGAGATTCAGCATCAGGCGGTATGATAGACATAGCAACAATAACCGCTACCGATGGATTCAAGCAGATTCCGGAAGAGGATATTCTCGCAAGAATCAAAAAATTAAAATTAAACTTATAATTTATAATTAATTTTTCCATTAAATTTATAATTAAACGGAGCAAACAAAAATGTCTTTTAAAGACTATATAGAGGAAACAAGACGTATTTTCGACAGAATATTGCCGGAAAACGGTATAACGGAAATAGATTATGAAGGGCCAAATATTGTAGTGTATACTAAAAACGAGGCGCTCTTTTCCGGAAGAGATGACATTGCAAGACAGGTCGCTCAGGAAATCAGAAGGAGAATTGCCATAAGGCCTGATCCAAGTATACTGACAGATGAAACAAAGGCTGAGGAAATTATACGGCAGATAGTTCCTGAAGACGCAGCACTAAAGAACGTGTATTTTGAAGCAGATACCGGCGAGGCTGTAATTGAGGTAGAGGAACCTTCCATATTAAATCAGAGAGAAAGCAGTATAATTCATAAAATAAAGGAAGATACAAAATGGTCGCCAAGGCTTGTGAGAGCACCCCCGATGCATTCAAGAACCGTAAAGGAAATGAGAGAATATCTCAGGGAAATGAAGGATGACAGGAAAAAATTCCTGCACTCCCTTGGACTGAAACTCAATATCCCCCCAATGGAGGGTGAAGTTTGGGTTAGAATGACCGCACTTGGCGGACACAGGGAAGTTGGAAGGAGTGCAACTCTGGTATCAACAAACAACTCAAAAATACTGGTCGATTGCGGCATGATGAACACAAACTCCAGTGAAAGCAAACCATGGGAAGGTGCACCCTATCTTTATCTTCCTGAAGTTCAGCCTTTATCCTCTCTGGACGCTGTGGTTCTCACGCATGCACATCTGGATCATTCAGGGTTAATTCCTCTGTTAAACAAGTATGGGTATGAAGGGCCAATCTATATGACTCAACCAACCAGAGATTTGGCAGCCTTATTGCAAAACGATTACATTAAAGTGGCACATGCTGAAGGGCACAAAGCGCCCTATGAGTCAAAGCATATAAGAGAAATAATCAAAAGGAGCGTTATCCTGAAATATAATGAAACGACGGATATAACCCCTGATGTACGATTGACATTTTACAACGCAGGACACATCCTTGGATCAGCATCGGTACACCTTCACATAGGAGAAGGGCTTTACAATATAGTCCTGAGCGGGGATGTAAAATTTGAGAAATCATGGCTTTTTAACATGGCCAATAATAAATTTCCCAGAGTAGAAACCTTCATGACGGAATCAACCTATGCGGGGAGAGACGATTACCATCATACCAGGAAGGATGCGTCAGAATCACTTGTGGAAATAGTTAACAGAACCTTCGACAGAGGAGGATCAGTTCTAATTCCGGTTTTTGCAGTGGGAAGAAGTCAGGAGGTTATGATGGTTCTTGAAGAGGCAATGAGAACTGGTCTCATTAAAAATGCTCCAGTTTATCTTGACGGCATGATCATGGAAGCTACAGCTATTCACGCAGCCTATCCTGAATTTCTAAACAGGGAATTGCGGGAGCAGATTATGGTAAAAAGAGAAAATCCGTTCATGAGCAATATCTTCCACAAGGTGGAAACGAGAGATCAGAGACAGGAAATTTGTGATTCAGTGGAAAATCAGATCGTTCTTGCAACATCTGGAATGATGAATGGCGGGCCGGTTATGGAGTTTTTCAAAGCTTGGGCTCCTTCCGCGAAAAATTCTTTAGTTTTTGTTGGTTATCAGGCTGATGGAACTCTCGGACGAAGGATCCAGAGGGGAGTGGATGAGATAACCTTGAGTGATGGCGGAAAGCAGGTAAAATATGAAGTAAAGATGGCAATTGAAACCGCAGAAGGTTTTTCAGGGCATTCTGATAAAAAACAGCTTCTTGCATATATATCAACAATGCATCCTAAGCCGTACAAAATACTGGTCAACCATGGAGACGGGGAAAAGGCAGCGGAATTTGCAAGGCTCATTAGACAGAGGTTTGCCATAGATGCTACTGCATTGAAAAATCTGGAAACGATCAGGTTGATGTGAGGATAATCTATGGAAGTTATAATATTCAATGAATTTTTTTTAAAAAATCCTGGCAGGGAAGAATTCAGGCAACTGATTAAGGAAAAAAATCCTGAAAGAATAATAATAATTCCGAGTACCGTAAAAGGGGAATTACCAGTTAAATCGGCTATCGTCGAAGGAATTTTGGATCAACCGGTAAAATTTCTAGAACTGGAGAAAAACTCAATTCAGGAAAAGGATGAAGAAATTGACGTGGAAGCTGCTATTAAATCCAAGGTTCTTGAACTGGGAATTCAATCGGTGAGAGATTATGTATCAGATTATCTCTCAGACGTTAACTCACTAAATTCAGAAATAACTTATACTTTATACAGGGCATATTTTAAATTTTATGAAGCAGCTCTTGGAAATGAATATTCAAAGAAATTCGAAAACAAAAGAAAAGGATATCTTTCAAAGATAAGGAAATTCAAGCCGGGAAAAAGGGATATACTTCTCACATCGGAAGAGGATGCCTATTGGTATATTGATCACATAGATGAGTTGGAAACCAATCAATAAGTTTTAAAAGCTAAATTGCATCAGGAAGAAGCTTGCTTTAGTGCATGGTGATTTAATTTGAGTATGTTTCAGGGAAGAGCAACAACAAAACCATCCGGTGGGAAACTTAGAACCTTAAGGAGTAAAAGGAGATTTGAAATTGGCAGAGAACCAACTTTGACAAGGGTCGGTGAAACCCAGAGAAAGGTTGTAAGATCATTCGGTGGAAGTTCAAAGGTCATTCTTTTAAAGGGTCAGTTCGCTAACGTTTACAATCCAAAGGATAAAACCACTAAAAAAACAAAGATCGTAACAGTGAGACAAAACCCTGCAAATCCACACTATGTTCAGAGAAATATAATGGGTAAAGGATCAATAGTGCAGACTGAACTCGGTGAAGCGATAATAACCTCAAGACCTGGTCAGGATGGGGTAATAAATGCAATTCTGAAATGAGGATCACACTTTACTCTGAATATTTTAATGAAAAAAACTCCAAGCGCCTTGGACGCAAGATAAATCAAAAGGCTGCAAAGAATTTTACAAATGAGAGACTTGAATCTATTCTGCGTGATCTGAAAATTAATTTCAGTACAAGAAAGGGAGCATACCCAAGAACATTTTACAATGATTCTGTCATATATGATATTGAATCTGAAATAAGAAAATCATCACTTATCAAGATTATTGAAAGAAGGCTTTCCTGAGTTTTTCTTACGTTTCTTGTAAGAATAATATTGCATTGGATGTTTTAGCCATTCTGAATTGCATATATAATCATTATCCATATAACAGAGATGGTTTGACTTCAACACGCTGCACCTTGGTGGGGAATATTCTGTTCCCGACTTTTCCCCGGTTACATGATTTACCTGATAAGAGGTTATTCTCTCATTGAAATCAGGTGCAGATTTGAAAATATTCATTATTTCCTCATTCTTCATTCCGACATGGTGCAGGAAGCTGACCATTGTGAATCTTGCCATGTGGGGAAGATTAACTCCTGATCTTGCATCGGAGAGAAAGTGAAGTATACACGGGGGGAAACATGAAGCATCCACCGATCCAAGATCTCCCGAATATTTCATCTCCCTTGCTTTTTCCTGAAGGTCCAGGAGTTCCTCCGAAATTGGTGACAGGATAATATGGCATCTTTCTGCATTTATGTTTTCCAATATACTTCGGGCCCTAACCAGAAAAGCTTCTCTTATGATTTTGTGTAGGACATCTCCATCAATGAGTATTTTCCCGTCGAGGAATGTCTGGTTGACCAATCTAAATTTGGCACCAGATACCCTTCTCGAATAGGTTGCAAAAATCTCCGGCTCCATTAAGTAGCACGATAAATCAGGATTGTATGTTGCATTCACCCCATATTGAAAGGAATAATCTTCTACGGTTTCGATTGTTTCCATTGAAAGCCTTGATTCAAATATATCTCTATAGGTGTTGAGCGCCCTTGAAGTGAACGAATTTATATCTATATAAGCAAGTTCCCACAATATCAAAGGTAAAGAGTGATCCAGCGGATCAAACTTTACCTCATCCTGATTTATGGATAGTCGCAAGAATTCAATGCTGCTTTCTCTTATCTTTGCATCCTCTTCTGAAAAAGAGGAGATTATATGTTTTATGTATTCTTCTGAAAACCTTTTTTCGTTGGGTATAGCCCTTCTCATACTTCCCTTATTGTGGCAGTTGCACCCTTAGAGATCTTTTCAAAACCATCTTCCTTGACTATTACATCGTCTTCAATCCTGATTCCACCGTATCCTGTTAGATACACACCGGGTTCATCGGTTACAACCATGTTTGCCTTCAGTGGGAAATCATAATTTGGTGCAAGCGCCGGATGGTCATGAACATCCATCCCCACTCCGTGACCAAGTGAATGAATGAACCTTCCTTTGTAGGGTGATGCATCGATTATATCTCTGGCGATTTTATCAATATCTTTTCCATTTACATTAGCCTTTATTGCTTTCATACTCTCATTTTGCGCTTTATAAACAACGGAATACATATCCTTTGTTTTCTCGTTTGCCTTTCCAAAACTTATTGTTCTTGTGATATCAGAACAATATCCCTCATATAAGGCTCCATAGTCGATAAGGACAATATCGCCCTTTTTGAGTTTTCTGTTGCCGGGAGAATAATGGGGCATGGATGAGTTTTCCCCAAATGCCACAATTGTATCGAACGATGGACCGGATGCCCCACCTTTCATCATTTCGTGGACAATATTTGCAGCAACTTCTTTCTCGGTCATTCCCTCTCTCAGGAGCTCAATTGCAGGATCAAAAGCTTCGCTTCCTATCTTAGCCGCTTCTCTTAAATAATTCAATTCCTCGGGAGTCTTCAACCTTCTTGCTTCTGATATGGAAACGGAAACATCAACAAATTCTTTGTCGGGTATTATCTTCAAGAGATTTTTATAAATTTCAAGATTGAGTGATGAATAATTTAATCCCACAACATTGACATCCTTCAGAGCATTCTTCAAAAGGTTTTCATACTCATCCCTTGAATGAAATATTTCAACCTTATTTCCGGTGTTTCTGGCAGATTCTTCCTCAAGAACCGACGTGAAAATTGTTACTGAATCAGGTTTTGCAAGTATAAAGGATCCTTCATACAGACCGCCTTCTTTTCCTGCAAGATAAAAGAAATTCTTATCCAGATTATTCTCCCCTCCATTTAAGATCAAAATAGCCTCGGCTTCTCTTGCATAATCAAAAATTTTTCGTGGATTCATCTGTCAGTATTCCTAACAGGATTAATAGGTTTATGAAAACCTTCCAGATGCGATCTATATGTGTTTGATATTTGAGTCGTAAGAAGCATTAAACATCGACAAAATACAGGAGTAATTCAAAAATACTTTACATCTGACAATTTTTCTTTCATGTGTTGATGCCTATGAAAAATCATTAAATACGAAGTTAATTTTATAGGCAGTATGGAAAAAGGGCTCTCCTTCTCGAATACTTTGTCTTATATCAGGAACTTGGAAACAGAATTTGCAGAAAAGCCCAGCAAGACATTGATTATCATTGGTGATGAAGGCACAGGGAAATATCCATTACTCAAACTTATAATAAGAGATTTTAAGGAACTGGGACAAACATATCACTCAACAAGAATCTTCACCGACTTTGAAACGGGAATATTTTACCCTTTTAACGATATTCTGAACCAGATAACACAAGAATCAAAAATAAGGGATCTTAATACAATTGTAGAATCAATGACCGCAATATTGTCCAAGGCCGATCATCCAGTTCTTATATTTGAGAATGTGCATAAGATGAGTCAGCAAAGTCTTGACATGTTTCTGTACTTTTCAAGACTAACGGAGAAACTCGGTTTTACTCTGATAGGTTTAGGTGAGAGCAGAAGCAATTATTCCAACACGGAAAAATTTATTGAGGAGGCAAAAACGCTCAATTCCATCATAATTATTACTCTGAAGAAACCCGAGATGGAAGATGTTAAAACGCTTCTTAAGGAAGAAGGATATAAACTGGAAGATGCCTTTGTAAAGGATCTTGTGAGACTGGTAAACGGAGATCTCAATGTGTTGTCTTACACACTTGGTTATTATAAGGAGGAAGGGTTCATAAATCCTGATGGGGCTCTAAATGATGTTAAGGTTAGGTTTTTCCCCATACCACCTTCCGTTGAAACTCATTTTAACAATTTGTTTTCGGAGCTGGATAAGAATTCCATGGACATTCTTAAGACATTGACCATTGTGAAGGATCGCCTGAGTCTGAGTGATCTATGTCTCCTTGTTAATGAGGAATCTAAAGTGGTGCTAAATTCTCTTGCTGTTCTCGAATCAAAGGAACTCATCTCCAGTGATCAGGAATATTTCTTCATCCAGAACAGTTTCTTATTCCCACTACTCGAGAAACATATATCTTCTGTTGACAAGATAAGGGTAAGCAAACTTCTCAACGAAACCGAACTTATAAAAAAAGTATCGGTGCCGAGCAGAATCCTAATTAATATAGGTTATGGAAACATGGAAGAAGCTGTAAATATTTTCAAGGAGAATGTGGAGGAAATAAACAATTCCATTTCAAATCCTCAGGAAGTTTATGATGCCATGACCAAAATAAAACCGCATATTTCTGACAAAAACCTATTAATCCATGTCTTGTTTTATCAGGGTAAAGCACTGTATCTCTTGTCTAAGTATGATGAGGCCCTTGCAATTTTCAAAAGTGAGGATTTCCAGTCAATCGGTCTAATAGAACCATATCTGCTTTCATCATCGATCTATAACAGCAGGGGAGATTACAAAAATTCAGATATCATTCTATCCAATATAATTTCCAGTGATAAGTTAACCAAAAAGGAAGAGGCAAAAGTATTAGTTGCACAGGCAACCATTTACATAAGAAAGAATGATTATAAAAAAGCAGAAGAACTCGTTGATTTGGCAATCAAAATAGCAACAGAAGGAAAATATGAGAATACCCTGTCTGAGGCGTACAATATTAAAGGTATAATTAAAATTAATACTTTCAATATAGAGGAGGCAGGATCTTATTTCAAGCGAGCTCTAGAAATAAATACCAGGAAGAAAAATTGGTTTTCAAGACTGAAAAACATGAACAATCTCTCAATAACGAATGGAATGCTCGGCCATTATGACGAATCAATCAAGAATTTCAAGGAAATTATAGATATCTCGTATATTACGTCAGATTTAAGAGGAAGGGCTTACGCAGAATTTAATCTGGTTGAGCAACTGGACATTATTGGGGAAAGTGCAGAATCTGAAAATTATATCCCAACTGCTGAGAAGCTTGTTTCTCTCATATCGGACGAAAGCCTGTCATCATCATTCCACAGATTTTATGGTCTTCATTTCATTCAGAATTGTAAATTTGAAAAAGCAAGAGATGAATTTAATATTTCTGCAGGTAAAGCTGAGGAAATAGAGGATAAGCAGAGGGTCAGAATAAACAAATTTTTCAGTCTTTTAATGGAAGAACTTATGGAAGGAAAGAGACTGGAGGAAGCAGACGAATCAATATCAAAGAAATTTGAACTTGAAGAGGATTTCATACCAGTTGTCTATATATTCATCACATTGAGGTACATGTATTACGGACAATTTGATCTTGCAATCAAATCCGCCTACGATGCTGTCGAAATTGCAATACAGATTGGAGATAATGGTTACAAAACCCACACTTCCATTTTACCTTCACTTGTATATTTCTTAAAAGGTGATAAGGAGGCCTTTGCACAGGAATTCGAAAAAATTAAAAATTTAGATAACCAGATTCAGTATCCAAACTATATCCATAGGGCGCTAAAGGCATATTTATCAAATGATAAAAATGGGTTAAAGGAGTTAAAGGATTTTGTAAATGGAAAGGAAACTTCAAAGATGCCTTCCCTAAACAGGTTAGTGTTACAGCTACTCATCTCTTCCATTGAAGAAAAGATGGATTCTGGTGCAGAAGTGAATGCGAATAAAATAGCAGAATTCAGGAAGCAAATCACGGAATGCTTTTCCCATTCTAAATCATGGTAAGAAATAAGGAAAATTGATCCTTATACAATTACATTGAGAAATACTTAAATATAAACCACCTTTTAAGAAAGCAAAAGGTGCACGGTATAATTGAACAATGATAAAAACCTCAGAGGTAGCTCAAGATTTTTTTTAAGCGGTTTTAAGGACAGCTATCTTGTCAACGATATTATGACCCAGGGCGGGATGGGAATAATCTATGAAGCAACAACAAAGTCAGGTCAGAAGGTTGTGATTAAACAGGCTATTGAAAATACAAAGCAGTCAGAAGGTCTTGCAAAAAAAATGCTGCGTAAGGAAGCAGCCATTCTTAAGAGGGTTGTCAACAGGAACATTGTTTCCTTTATGGATGAGAGTCAGGACGATGAGGTTTATTATTATGTAATGGAAAAGATAAACGGCACAAACCTTTTTGAAATGTGCAGCGGAAAACCGATGAACATCAAAGAAGGAACAAGAATCATGCTGGAGATATGTAATGGTATGAAGTATCTTCATGATTTCAACATAATTCACAGAGATCTTAACCCAAAGAATATAATGATGGATGGTAACACACCTGTAATTATAGATTTCAGTTCCGCAGAGACTCTGCAATCCAAAGATGAAGTAATTAGGATTAAGGGAAGCAAGATTGGTACCAAAATATTCTCTGCGCCTGAACAGTTTAATTCAGGAGAGAGCTCCAAAAAATCAGATATTTATTCCATGGGTATGGTCTATTTATTTATCCTAACAGGAAATATTCCAGAGGAAAATCCAGATAAGATTTCTCAATATCTTTCAAGGAAGATATTGAATTCAAAGGCAAGGGCACTTATATCTCAGTGCATACAGATAGAACCGGAAGAACGTATTTCAACGGTGAATGAAATAGAAAATGCTCTGAAGACTATACTTAAAGAGGCAGAAACCGCTAATGAATCATCCTCTAATTATGATATAGATAAGATTTTCATTAAGATCGATGGAAATCTTTACGAAATCAATAATATTATAACCATAGGAAGGAAACATGAGTGCACAAATGCAACTTGCGGAGATCAGAAGGATCTTGACATTTCCATAGATAACCCATATGTTTCCAGACACCATGTCAAGTTGAGGAAAGATGCTTCTGGCAAAATATACGCAGAGGATTTAGGAAGTAAGAATGGTACTGCAGTCTCCGTGGATGGGGGAAGAACATTTAATATGATCATACACGGAAAGGAAACAGAAATTTATCCCGGAGATATCATAGCACTGGGGTATAAACATGACCTTGGGCCCAAACAGATTATTGAGATAGTCGGGTCACAATAATGATTTTTAAATGGAATATTATGAAACAGGGAGCTAATTCAATAAATATGGATCCAAGTTTGCAATATTGTGTGGTGAGTTTATAATAGGTTTTTTTATTGATAATAAATATGTAAACTCCCAATTAGAAAGTTAAGAACAATTTAATTATGCTTTTGATGATAGGGTTGCGGGCTTGTGGGGTAGTTAGGATATCCTGTTGGCCTTCGAAGCCGAGGACCCGGGTTCAAATCCCGGCGAGCCCGTTCTCTATACGATATAAGTCTTACTTCAACAGTGGTAATTCCTTATACGTCTTTATATACTCAGGCATGTCTTTCTGGAATATATTAATGTGCGAATAATAATCTTCACGTTTTTACATTATAGATCCTTCTGCTTTAAACCCCCATGGTTCGCAAAAAGTGATTCAAGTGAAAGAGTTCTCTCGTATACTAAGAGAGTCTTCAGGGTCAGTATATCTCCTTCGTTTTTGCTCACTTCAGAGTCAAGATAACTTACATTAGGGTTATCGGCCATGAGCATAAACCTGAAAAAATGGCCCATTGCAAATGTTATATAGGTTTCATCATCCGTTGCATTTATCTTGTCTGGACCCTCAATAAATGCCCTTGGGAGCTCAGACATGGAAATACTGCTGAATTTACACTTCCTCCCAAATTCATCATTCCATCCATTTGCTATCATCATGCTGACTCTCCACACATACAAGAGCTTGAATTTGACTGTTAGTTCTCCCCTTATGATCCTAGCGATATCCATAATCTCATTTACTTGACCGGAAATAAAACCGGGTCTTTTGTTCTTACCAAGGACATAGCGGATAACTTCTCCGTTCCATTTCCCTTCCGGATCAACATACGGACTAAAAGGCACATCTCCATAAGCGCATATGAAGCATTCTACAAATGCTCTATTCAGTGCATCGCTAAGAGGTCTTTCACCTGAAGGATCTTTCTTGATTACAAATGGATCTGCGGTTCCTTTGGGAGGTGGCATATAATAAGGAGACCCGGTTAGGAATTCCATTATTGATACAAGGCCTTCCATGGTCAAATTGTTGAGGTTGATCCCTGAAGGTTTTACCTTTAACGCTTTGTCTTTCTCAAGGACCCGTATTAAGGCATCAGCATTCTTTGGGCTTATACCGTGTGCCTTCAGATTCCATTTTAGATCGGATCTCCTCACAGGTACGAATCCAGTGCGTACTACTCTTAGGGGTTGCACAAATTTTCTCTCACCATCGTTGCTTAAAACATCCTTTCTTACGCCTTCAAGCGAAGCTTTCAGTAACTCTAGGATGATCAAGGCTCGCGTTTCTCCCTTTCTGCCATGCTCACCTATACGCCTTTTCTCCATATTGGTATAGCATAAGCATAGACATAAGCCTTTTTATTTCAATAATGTTTGTTCTTCTATATTATGGCTGAAATACTGTGTTTGCTGAAATCATGGCTATTTCATTATTTTATCAAAATAACTTATATAGTCCTTGCGTTCAATCTCTTATGACAGACAAAGGGAATGTAAAATGGACGAGGAGAGCGATCGCTCAAAGAGAAACTGTATATCTCGCAATTCCAAAGGAATGGGCGATTGCTCATGATGTTGAAAGATATAGTGAACCGGATATCTTTGCAATGGGCGACGGATCGCTTCGAATCTTGAAACACAGGGAGGAAAAATGACTTCCGTCGATCTTAAAAACATGAAAACCAAGGCCCTTAACTTTCCTGAACCGGTGAAATCACTTATTCTGAGTGAACCGGACATGATCGAAGCTCAGGATTTTATTTCAAAAATGGGAACTTGGGAAAAACTGATAAAAATGGAGGTTCATAAAAAATGAAAAAAGAAAAAGAGGTGTTTAACCTCGCCAATAAGTATAGTTGCCAAGGGGTTATAAGGTTATTTCAAAACACCAAATTTCCCACACAACAGGCATTAGCCATAGAATACGCAACAATGGGCTTCCGTGTTTTCCCCTGTAAGAGTGATAAGAGCCCCATAGTGGATCCTTCTCTGGGATTCTCACACGGGTTCATTGATGCAACCAGTGATCTAAGCTTGATTGTGAGGACTTGGCATAAGTACCCAAATTCTGCTATCGGCCTCGCAATACCGCCCGATATAATTGTTTTAGATTGCGATGTCAGGAAAGATTCTACCAAGAGACCAATATTAATAGAGGGAAACCCCGAGATGATAGGGCTCCGTTCATTTCAGCGACTCATTCTTGAATTGAAGTTCAAGGATTCAGATCTTAATACCCTTTCAGTTAATACCCAGTCGGGAGGAAGGCACTTCTATTATAGAATGCCTGAAGACGTGACTTCGTTCAACCATACTCATGCCATGGAAGGACTTGACTTGAAAGGTTCCGGGGGGTATGTTATCCTTCCTAATTCTGAGGGTCAATTCGGAAAATATGAATTTCTGAATTTGACAGAAATTAGGTCAATTCCAGAACCTTTATTGAAGTGGGTTTTGCAATTGAAGGATAAGTCTTCCGGTAAATTCGAGAATTTACCAACTACCACTGCCAAGGTTGATCGGGATGAAATAATCCGAATTTTAACCCCGTACTGGTCCAAGGCCAATGGCCGCAGAAATGATCTAACCTTAGCCATAGCCGGCTCCATTGCGAGGTCGGGGGGCACTGAAGAGGATGCAACTTTTATAATTTCTGAGCTTGCAAAACTGACGTGGAAGGGTCTCGATCACGTTCCGGGGGCCAAATATGCATTCCACAGGGAAGGGAAAATTCGGGGATTCACGAAATTGAGGGAAATCATGGAGGATCTTGAAAATGAGTAAACCCAATGCAAAGAAGGACATTGAAAAGCTAAAAGAAGCAGCCGGAAAGAAGGGCGAACCTAAGATTCTATACAGGGCGCGTTTCAAATATGAAGGATGGCATTACGCCGAATTTAGCGATCATAGATCTTTGAGATTCCTGAAATACAAGGGGGGTCAAATTGACGTAGTGCCTAATGTTGAAATTTTGGATCCTGATGACCCGGATAAGGCAATTTCAGTACATCCGGCCCCTCAGATTGCCCAAACAAAAAGAGATCGTGCCCTTCAAGAAGATCAGAATGAAGCGGTTAAATTCCCTCCGACACCTATTGATTACAGTTCTGAATATGATCTATACCGAGAGATCAAGACATTCATTCACACCTTCATGGAATTGAAGCCGGAGGATGAAATTATCCTTGCTCTTTACGTGATGAAAGCCTCGATATTCGATGCCCTCAAGGATACGTCATTCCCATTTATCCATGTCATGGCACCCTATGGAAAGGGGAAATCCCGATTACTAACCGTTATGTGCGAGATAACACCATACGGCTTTTATTCAGTGGATATAAAATCAGCAGCATTGAAAAGGGTTTCCGATCTCTATGGGGTTGTCCTTTATGTGGATGAAAAGGGAAGTATGGATAATGAGCTCGCAGCGATACTTAACGGAAAATATAACGCCAATGCCCTTATACTTAATGCCAACAATGAGATTCAACAAGGATTCTCAGCAATAATCGGGTACAGGATATATGGCCCCATGATACTGGCCGGAAGATCTCCGTTCCGTGATGATGCCATTGAATCAAAGAGCTTCCAGGTTAACATGGACTTCGAACTCAGCCGTGTGGACGTACCCCGAAAGATCAAGGGAAAGCTCCTTGATGACTTTAAGGAAAGGAGCCAGACAATCAGGGGAAAGCTTCTCCAATTCAGAGTCAATTGGCACGATAAGATTAATGATCTTGAGGGAAGTGATTTCCTCAAAGGCTACGAGGACCATACGGAACCAAGACTCTTTGAAGTGATCTCATTTTTTGAGGATCTCCTTGAAGTCATACCAGAAATAAAGCCGGAAATCGGGGAAGTTCTAAAAACCCAAATTATCAGGAATGTAGAGGTTGCAGCACAAACGCCTAACGGCATAGTTGCAAACGAAGTTTTAGCAATAATGCAGTCGGAGGAAGGGAAAGAGGAATACACAATTAACGGAAAAAGCTTCACTGGCATATATCTGAGCGCAATCTATGAAGAAATAGGGAAAGATTACGCCAAGCAAACAGGAAAGATACTTTCAGCGCTGGGACTTAAAACTGACCGTCCAAGGATAACCAAGACAAGGAAGGACCGGGATGGAAATGAACAAGAATATACAAAACGGTATTCCATGGTCAGGATTCCCGATAAAAAAAAGGAAAGAGAGCTTAAATCGAGATATGACCTAGAGTTCGTTATTGCCAATTTACACAGTATAGAACAGGTCACACATTCAACCTTGGACAATGAGGACGATGAGGACGATGAAATAGGAAGGGGTACCCCAAATTTTAATGATAAAAACTCACAGACACCAAAAATTACAGGTTCTGAAGGACAGAACAACCCTTCAGATCAATCCGAGTACTCTCACGATCTCCAATCTATTGTTATTAATAAGAATATCGAGAGAGAAAAAAACGCTACAAAAAATGGTAGCGGATCCCTAAAAACACTTAGTGAGCATTCAAAAGAGAATGAAAAAACTGATACCCCCCTCAAAAATGATAGTCCTCATCGTCCTCTTCGTCCAGAAGTTAATGTTGAATCATTAAAGTCCAATATCCAGAGTGAAAATTACATAACCGAGGACCGTGGAAAGGAGATAATAGATTCCCTTCTGGGATCAGGTATGCATGTATTGGTTAAGGATTCCGGAAAATCCCTTGATAACAAAACCTTTAAGGTTGCAATACCAAAGACTTATTATGATAAAAATACCGAAAGTATAGAAACCAGAATGAAAGAACTCTATTTTACCAGAGTGAGCTCCGGTGCCCTTGGGGTCGTGGTTTTCACCAGAAAGTTAATGGAGGATAGAGGGAAATGATCCTTTCTCGTTTCCTTAGTAATAACATTGGATCCATTGTTAAAGTTGATCTTAGATCAAGATCTAATTATTCACTCACTGGGGTACTTCAAAAGGTAGTCAAAAACAAGATTATTTTGCGAATGGAAAGAACCGGCAATGATTATGGGATTAGATTTATAGAGATAAAGTCAATAGAGGATCCCAAAACAGCAATTACAGTCCAAAATTTAGAGGATGGCCATGGGAAGACCTTAAAATCCCAAAAGAAGGAAGTGATATAGTGAGCATGAAAGAGAGAACATTCAGGAAGTTTGCATCCAAATCCAAAAACGATCAGCAATATTGACGGTCGCACATCATATTTGATGGAAAGGAACTTGAAGATTTCTACGGAGAAGAAGGTGGAAGAATAAAAAAGGACTTCAAACAATATATGATGAAGCAAAGGAATATCACGGTCATGGTACCATGAAAGATGTGGAGAAGCTTCATCACGATCTCACATTCCTTTTTACTTCCCATTATGAACATAAGAGATCACAAAGATTTGTGGAAAATCTCCTGAAACGGAAGAAAGAGTGGATATTCCAGTTTGTCATGAATCCTGATGTTGAATCTACGAACAATAGAGCAGAAAGAGGTCTCAGACCTTCCGTGATTTACAGGAAGGTATCAGGAGGATCACGATCTGAACGTGGTGCTGAAATATATACGAGAGAGGTTTTCCTAAAGCCTTCATTTACGTTTGATATCTTTCTCGATTCCTGAAAAATCGTTTTTTTAATCCAGATATTGTGTGAAAAATAACCTATTTCACCATGTTTTTCCCTGTATTTTCTCTAAATTTCGATGGCTTACGCTATCCGGTCAAGATATCTCGATCTCATGAAATTATAACACATGGCTGTGAGATAGGTCTTCACCCTCACTCTCTGCACTGTTGTCACCATGACATGTCCAAAATGGAACATCCCCTTGAAGAATGCATATGGATGTTCCACCAGTGATCGTATTCTGGATATGCGAAGATTCCGGCGTATGCTCTTGACCGGCAGTGGATGACCTCTCACAGATCTATCCATTGTCCCATTGATGCCTCTGCATTCAGATCCGAAATATCCCTTATCCCTGTAACATATAATACCGGGAATGCTGAGATCAATCTGTGAATCATATACATTCGCCGGTGTTACTGACAGTTTCTCTATTATTTTTATCTCGTTCACAAGGGTATGCGCCTTGTATCCAAAGTGTTTCTCATGATTCTTTGTTGCTGATGTGCCATCTTTAGATCTGCGGGTCTTTGCATCATCTCCTCTTGGCTTGCCATATTCTCCTTTATCAGATTCGATATATGAAGCATCCTGTATTGTTCCCTTCTTTATCCTTATCCGTTTGGCCATGATCTGGTCTCTTATTTCATTGAATACTAGACGATCCTTGCCCGTTTTTGATAAACGCTCACGGAAATACCATATGGTGTTCCGATCAGGTAACTTCTCAGGATAACCAAGGAAGTTCATGAATGATATGCGATCCCTGATCTCCCTTTCTATCTGCGGATCAGATAGATTGTACCACTGCTGCAATAGGAGAATCTTTACCATGAGAATTGGATCATAATTTGGTCTTCCTCCCTTCTCCGTATCGTTATCGTAGAGATCCGACAATACTGGTCTGATCTTTTCGAAGTCAATTCGATCTGATATGCCTGTTAAGGGATCACCAAGTGTTTCAATCTCCTTGTAGAGTTCGGATAAGCCGGTGTGGTAAAGATTCATATCTCTTGATCATGAGGTCATGAAAAAGGATTTCGGTAGGGTTTTTGGAAATCCTCATGTGTCTTTCCATAATTATGTAATAAGAAACACATAGAACATAAAATGCATAAGAATAATATGAAAAATAAATAATCAAATAGAGAAAACAATAAAAGTATCTTTATTCTATAGCATTGAACAATGATTTACTCCTACCTTATGATTCCTGCGGAAGGATTTCTTCTGGCAATTGCCATTGATATTCTTTTCGGTGAGCCAAGAGCTTTCATTAACATTCGCGATACTTCTCAGAAGATTTCATCATGGTTTCTTCATAAATTTGTTGGAAAGAAGGGAAAGATCGGAACAGGTTTCTTAATCGTGCTGGCAACCTCCATAATCATAATTACTCCGATAATAATTCTATTGGATTTCATTAATTATGGAATTTACAGAGACACACTCCTTGTATTTATCTATGCAGTTATTCTTACTTCTACCTTCAGGATTACCTCAGTTGGTGCCAAGTTGAAGCCTGTTATTAAATACATTGAGAATAAAGATTATGCAAGTGCGGACGTCGCTCTATCATTAATCACCGGAACGAGTGTAGATGAGAGTAATGCAGAAACGATAAATTCCAGAATAATAGAAACCATTGCAAGGGAATACATGGATGGAATAGTTGGCCCATTTCTATATTTTATCTTTTTTGGAATTGTTGGGGCTGCAATATATAGGATCATATGTTCATCAAAGGAGGCAAATTCTGGAGAATCATTCAAAATGATTCAACTTGGGAAGTTTTCCTCATATGCATACGCTTTCCTTAACTGGGCTGCCTCTGGTATTGCAGCCGGGATGCTTGTAGCTTCCACATTTCTGTTGAATTTGAATGTTGGGAAATCATCCATACTTCAAATTTCTAGGATGTCTCCCGATCGTGCCGTTGGACTCGTCACTGCATCCATGGCATCAACCCTTAACATTCGACTGGAACATCACAATGAGTATATTCTCAATGAGGAGGGATTTCAACCTCAACTGAAGGACATCAAAAATTCAATGAAAATTTATTATTTATCAATTTTTTTAATGCTTGCCGTCATAGTTATCCCATTGACGTTACTCATGATGTACCTGTATAATATGCTGAATTTTCCACTGCTGTTTATATAGTCCTACTTGTGTTTACCTTTTGATGCTTCTATGGAAAATTACCTTTCTGTTATTTTTTAGATATCATCTGGAAAACCGGTTTTCATACCTTGAAAGATTGCTTTTTTTGCATTTTTAAACTCATTTAGCGAGATATCCTGAAGAGGTTTTTCAAGGTAAATTTTGATAGCTTTTCCCAAAGAATATTTCGCATAAATAAATAAACCAGTACAGACAGTGAGCAATATGAAATAAATTCCAAAATAAAGGGTCAGGTTTGATACCCACAGAGGAACGGTGGTCTTAACACTGTGACCGAATCCAATGTTCTCAGTTATTGACACCGTGGTGAAGAGTGCATATATGAAGTATATCAAATCTACGATCAAAAATACTATGGAACCTATTATTGCAATCTTTCGTCTCTTAAGAATGTTGATAATAGTTTGCTTATCATTCATTTGCATGAGCGTACCATATATTTTACATATTTAAGAAAATCTTTGCCCTACAAGATCCGACTTCCATGTTAAAATGATACTACTTCAAAGGGACAAAAAAGAAAACACTAATTAAATTGTAGAGATAAGGTTCAGCCGAACTAGGTCGGGGAGCTAGGCACTCTCTGTTACCCGAAGTCTATACGCGGGGACGACAGCCTGAAAAGGTCAACTTAGCCTCTGCAAAGCCTTTGGTAAGCAATGAAACTCTATCCTCATGGATCGGGGTTTTGTTCAGTCAGACTCAAAGGAGACTGCCTGAATAATTCATCTGGTGAATCCGCCAGGTCCGGAAGGGAGCAACGGTAACCAGAACTTACGATGCTGTGAGGGGACTGGGGTAGAGTGAGTCATGGGGTAAACTTTGCAGGACGTTAAGCCCGATTCAGGCATGTTCGGTATTATGAAGGAATATTCATGTTTAAAGTTATTCAGGATCCAATCAATGGACCTATTAGGGTAGATTCAAATTTTATTCCAATAATAGATTCACCGGAGTTTCAAAGATTAAGAGGTATTAAACAGCTCGGAATGTGTTATCTGGTATTTCCCGGTGCAAATCACACAAGATTTGAGCATAGTCTTGGAACGATGAGGCTCGCCGAAGAATACAGTATTTCGCTGAATATGGATAACATCGATGAAATCAAGGCTGCTGCTCTTCTCCATGACATCGGTCATGGTCCTTTCAGTCATAGCTTTGAAGGGCTTCTGGGCAAAAATAGGAATCTTTCCCATGAAGAAATCGGCGTAAAATTAATATTGGGTGAAAAGCCATTTGAATACTCAACTCTTCCCGACAGATTGGAAAAAAACGGTTTCAGTCCGGGAAGCATTGCCAGTTTAATTTCCAATGGTAAGGAATCAGTTGCAGGAAGCATAATAAGCGGTGAACTGGATGCAGATGAAATGGATTATCTGCGAAGGGACAGTTATTATACCGGACTCGGCACAATACCATTCGATTATCACCGTGTCATAAACATTTCAGGTACAGATGGAAAGAACATATTTATTGAGGAAAAGGGAGTTCCAACAATTGAATCTATTTTGCTGAACAGGTTTCTTATGTATAAGATGGTATATTTTCACAAAACCAGCAGAATAGCACAGTTGATGCTTTCAAGAGCAATTGAACAGTATAAGCAGGATACTTCTTCCCTTGTTCTTATGGATGACGGAGATTTTATCTGGAATCTGAAAAATGACAGTGGAAGTAAAGCGCTCGCATTGATGGTCTTGAAAAGAGACCTTTTCGTTCCTGCAATATCTCTTGACTACAAAGAAGGAATGGAAAAAAAGGTGCATGAGACAATTATATCAAGCGGATTCCAGGATAACGATTTTTTCATGGATGTTATACCGCCCAAATCATTTGAAGGTAAAAAAAGGATCAAAACAGGAGTCAAGGTAATGTCTGAAGGAATAATGAAGGAGGCAGAAGAATTTTCTCCACTATTGTCGGCACTCAGTGAAAGCTTCGCAAGGAGAAAGCTAACCGTATTCTCACATAAAGATAACCGACAGAAAGTTAAACTACTCTTTCAGTGATAGGTCTTTTTCCATTCTATATCCATCTTTGCTTCCATGGTATTCCAGTTCATAATAAGAATGGAGTTTTTCCTTTATCTTGTATCCTAACTTGAGATACATGGCTATTGCAACATCATTTTTGTCTCTGACCTCAAGAACGGAATAGCGAAAGTGGTTCCTGCTCATCCATTCCTCACCGCGCATCATTAAAGTCTTTCCAATGCCTCTTCCGCCAAAGTCAGGATCAACAGCTATGGACTCAACATCAGCATGGAGTTTGTCAATGGGGAGTATTGTGATATACCCGGCAATAACCTCTCCCTCCACTGCCACAAGTGAATACGATTGCGGATCATGCAATATTTCCCTTAACATGTGAATTGTATATGGTCCCACTTCAAAGGCTCGTTCTTCAAGCCTTACAATGGATTCCAGATCGCTTTTGCGGTAATCTCTAATTATCAATGTACCTGAATGAGATTTAAATATTACAACTTTATATTACCAAATAATTGGTATCTACCAAATTATTATATGTTAAATTGAAATATGGATTTATGACAATCGACTATTCAACTCTGTTCAGGGATAATAAGCCCGTTCTTATATATGACGACGATCGAAGAGAGGCGGAAACAGATTTTGTTATCCCATCACAACTGGTTACACCGGAAATAATAAGGGAAATGAGAAAAAATGCAGGCGGTTTAATATGTACCACCATGAAACAGGAGGATGCTGAGAAACTTGGTCTTCCCTTTATGGATGAATTCTACTCCAAATATCTCATAAATGGTCAAATGGCTGCATTTTCGGGGGATATGAAATATGATAAAAATTCTTCTTTTACGGTGACAATAAATCATCGAAACACATTCACCGGAATTCCGGACAGGGATAGATCTCTAACGGTTACTGAATTTTCAAAATTCATAAATAGGATGCCACAGCTTAATGGAACGGCATCAAAGGAATTTTTCACCGAGTTCAGGGTACCCGGGCACATCAATTTATTGATTGCAAGAAGAGGTTATTTTGAATATAGAAGAGGACACACAGAATTATCCACATACCTTGTTGAAAAGGCAGGATATATACCTTCAGCAACAATTGCTGAAATGTTATCCGATTCAGGTAAAGCCATGACAAAGGAAGAGGCAAAGGAATATGCTCAAAATAAAGGACTAACATTTATAGAGGGAGATTTGATCATCTCTGGATGGGCAGATGATAAAGGTCATGGCAACAGGGGTGTTTGACATCCTTCATCCGGGTCATATTCATTATTTGAACGAGTCAAAGAAACTTGGTGATTATCTTTCAGTCGTCGTGGCAAGGGATGTTACTGCTGAGAAGAACGGAAAGAAATTATTTTTCGATGAAAACTCCAGAATGAAAATGGTATCATATTTGAGAATGGTTGACGAAGCGGTCTTAGGCAGCAAGGTTGACATGTTTGATACCGTTCTTGCCATTGAACCAAATATTATCACTTTGGGATACGATCAGAAATTCACTCAGAGCTTTATTGAGGAAGAGATGGAAAGAAGGGGAATGAACGTCAAAGTGGTAAGGGTTTCTCCGTATCTTGAAGAGAAGTACCAGAATTCAAGTGCAATCCGGGCCAGATTGATGAAGGAGATTTGAAGATGCATTTATTTGGAATAGCAGATACAACATTCGCAAGAGTGGATATGGCAGCTTCCGTTAAAGATGAACTTGAATCGCTTGCCCATGATATGAGAATTATAAGATATACTGTTCCGGGCATCAAAGATCTTCCGGTTGCATCACTTAAGCTGTTTGATCAGGGTGCAGAAATAGTTATTGCATGTGGAATGCCTGGTCCAAAGCCCGTTGACAAATCATCTGCAATGGTGGCCTCCACAGGTCTTATGGAAGCGCAGATTAAAACGGGAAAGCACATAATTGAGGTATTTGTCCATGAGGATGAAGCCAAAAACGGTCGAGAGCTTCAGTGGTTGTGCGACAGAAGAGCAAGAGAACATGCGGTTAACGCATATTATTTGATTTACAATCCAGGCAAACTTTCAGAAATGGCGGGTCAGGGTCTCAGACAGGGATTCGAGGATGCGGGACCAGCAATAGATAATGGCGGATTTGCCGGGACAGGAAGACATTGAGTTGGTTTGAATGAATATTGGAATAGTAGTTTCGGAATATAACTATGACATCACCATGATGATGTTGCAGAGAGCGAAAGAGCATGCAGAGTTTCTTGGAGCAAAAGTAACTGAGGTATTTAAGGCACCGGGTACATATGACATACCGCTTGCGGTGAAGCACCTCCTGTCAAAAGACAACATTGACGGGGTTGCCACACTTGGTGCGGTTATCAAAGGAGAAACTGATCATGACGAAGTGATTATGAATAATGCAGCTAGAAAGATTATGGATCTTTCTGTTGAGTTCTCAAAGCCGGTTACACTTGGAATATCCGGTCCGGGCGAAACCAGATTGCAAGCCCAAGTGAGAATAGAAGGGGCAAAAGATGCCATTGAAGGCCTTGTTAAAATGATCAAGAGACTTAAAGATTAATCGTTATTGCCGAATTCAGATGTTATTTCCGCATAGGCGTTATGGGGATGAATACTCTCCTCGCTTTCCGAAATAACGCTGTATCTGGTTTTATATGGAAAATCCATGTATTTATCCTTAACCTTCATTGCTATTTCTCTAACAATATCTTCAACAAACATTGGTTTTGAATGTACCCTAACAACCAGTTCCCCCTCACCAAGTCTCTTAAGCATTGGTAAGAGTGGAGATTCAACTGTGCTGTTGATTATTCCTATTAGATCTATGGCCTCCACAGATTTTCCTTCGGGTACTTCTATTTTCAAACTTATTCTGTTTCTCTGATTGTGTGTAATAACCGGAATTTTGTCCATTACGGAAGAGGAATTCGGGAATTTTTCAGAGAGAATTGTCCTTGCCGTTTCCATGGCGCACGGACATGCATTTATTCCCAATACCCTCACGCCAACGAACTTTTCTTCGGATCCATCTCTGTGGACTACCGCATTTCCAAAAATATTGTATTTGACAGTGGTAGTTCGATCCTTGCCTTGAGGTATCTTCATAAAGAAATCTGCATCAATGAATGATCTTGCAACCTTTGAATAGTCAAATCTTACAAGAGCCTTTTTGGCAATCTGCATGGAAAGATTCTCGATTCCGTCAGATACGGGTTTCTCCCTTATGGTCTCTTCTATAATTTCAACAGTTCTTGATATATCCGCACCTTTTCTCTCGGAAGGTATATCAACAAACAGATCAAATTTGCCGATTAAATGATTTCTGCTACCGTTTCTTTCAATGTCTATGGGAAGTTCAAGACCCTTAATACCAACGTTGGAAACTGCGATCTGGTATTCCGGCTTTTCTTTCTGAACATCCCTAATCGGACACAATCAGGCATTACCTTTTCTTCCCTGTTCGTATGTTTTCTTTATTTGAGACTCTATTTCCTTGTATTTGTCCTCAAAGGTTTTCTGTTGTTTTTCAAGGGTCTTAATTCTTATTTCACTGAGTTCTTTCTGTTCTGATAATTCCTCTATGAGTTTCTGTTTGTCAGATACCCCATAAAGTATTGGCCCCACACTCTTGTAAATCTGAGTGCCCTCGGTAATCTTCTGAAGTTCTTGAATAGTTTTATCAAGTTCTTTTATTCTAAGATCAATCTGATATCTCTGCGATTCAATCTGTTCAAGTTGAATCTCAATTTGCTGAGCCTGCTTTAATTGATTTTGCATATAGTTGCTAATATTAGAATCCATCTATTTTACCTCATTAAATACTCTCTCAGTTAGTATGAGAGATCTTGTGAATGCTCCAAGAGAAGCCCTCATTGCAACAGTATCTAAGGCTTCTATATAAACATGAAATGATTCGTTATCCTCTGTGATTTTAATTGATGATCTCAAATGAGATATATCATCATTTACCATTAGC
>JAJZJZ010000125.1 GCA_021809755.1 Thermoplasmata archaeon | reverse complement strand
CAATGGCAACTCTTTGTCTTTGGCCACCTGACAAGGTAATACCTCTTTCACCGACCCTTGTATTGTATTTTTCCGGCAAAGAATCAATGAAATCCCCTATGTCTGCTATCTTGGCTGCTCTCACAACGGCATCTATGTTTAATGAAGTATCACTTAATGTGATGTTATCCAATATTGTTCCTGAAAGGAGAGTTATTTCCTGAGGCACAAGTGCCACAGTCCTTCTAAGTTCTGGAAGAGGAATATCTGAAATATCCCGTCCGCCAATTGAAATGACTCCTGAAGTTGGTTCATAAAACCTTGGTATAAGATTTACAAAGGAACTTTTTCCAGATGCTGTTTTTCCTGTAATTCCAACTATTTGACCCTGAGGGATCTTCAGATTTACCCCTTTGAAGATGTATCGCTTACCTCTCTGGAAAGATACGTTCTTGATCTCCAGATCTCCACTGTGTTTTATCTTGTTTGGACCCTGAATTTCCTCCTGCATTTCATCTGATAAAACAACATTTATTCTCTGGATTCCTGCCCTTGCATTCTCTGAAAACACTATGAGTCTACCAAGGAAGCTTATTGGAAATGTCATGATGCTGAAGATATTCACTGCTGCAACAAGGTTCCCAACCTGTGAGGCATTGATAATTGAGGTATATCCACCATAAAGTAATATTGCAGTTGCAGCAACGCTGATAGTTAATGGCATGAGATTATTGTAAAAACCTCTTAGTCTGGCTACATCCATATATTCATCAAAATATGATGTTGTGGTGTTACTGAACTTGTTTATCTCCTCATCTTCAATGGAGAAACCTCTTACAACCCTATTTCCGACGATATTTTCCTGAAGTTCCTCGTTCATATTTCCATAATATGTTCTTATTTTTCTCCAGTGTAATCTTTGTTTTCTTTGAAATACCACACCGGTCAATATGAGTACAGGCACTGTAATAATGAAAATTAGGGCATAAATTGGATCAAGGATAAACAGGAATGTTATACTGAAAATGATCATGAAGAGTGTTGGTAAAAGCTGGTTTGTTGTATTCATAATAAAATTTCTGGTAGCATCAACATCCATCGTTGACCTTGATAAGAGATCTCCGGAAGTTTGTGTTTCGAAGAACAGAAACTTCTTCTTCATCAGGTGATCGAAAATATTTTTCCTCATGCCATATGCGTAGAGCTGACTGATATATTGGGAACCGTAATTAACAAAGAACTGGAAAAAACCCGAAATGGCAGAGACTATGAGAATTAAGATCGCAAAATATTCAAGTGTTGCAAAATTCAATGATTGAATGGATGATACCGCATCACCAATAAGCACTGGTATCAAAAGCCTGGTTGCAGAGGTTATGACAGATATGGAAATTACTGAATACAATATCCATCTTTTTCCCTTTAGATACTTTGAGCCGAAATATAGAGGATAAAGGACGGCTATTACATTACTTATCCTCTTTCTTAAATTTATAGGGTTATTCATATTGAACGCGAATTATTCAGTTAATTACCCCTTATCCTGTCATACGATTTAAGTTTCATGTGAATTTCTACGGTAATCACCAACCGCTGGAAATTCTTCACCATTTTATGATGCAGAACTTTTGAATTAGTTCATTTATCGCACTGTTTTTTCTACACCATAATGCTATTTTCTTTGAAAATTTCATTGCCAGGTTGGAATTTTCATATTGAATCAAGTCTTTTCCCACTAAAAAAATAGTGGAGGTTGATTCCCACTGGGTAAAACGCAATTATTAAATCGGGTGTTCCTATATTGTCTTGGCAATATGCGTCGGTACAATCGAAAACTGCAAACTGAATATAGGAGAAGTCTATCGAACAGGGAGGCGACCATACTATCTGAATTGAGTTATAGTGGTAAAATAATCTTCTCACTTAAAGACTTAAAAAAATATATCGATAACCCAAAAAACCTCATTGATGGCCTGTCACGAAAGAAATGGATTGTGAAGTTAAAGAATGGATTGTATCTCATAATACCATTTGAGGCTGGGAAACTTGGATCTGAAAATTACACAATCCACAGCTTTGTAATAGCATCTGTTTTAGCAGACCCATATTATATTGGTTACATTAGTGCCTTAAATTACCATGGTCTCACTGATAAAACTCCGTCTAGAGTATACATAGCAACGCAAGAAGCTCACAGGTCTCGGACCATACTTGACACCGAATTCAAATTCATTACTGTCGTACCGAGAAAGTTCTTCGGGATTGTGGAGATAAATGTAGAAAACCATAATGTGTTAATATCATCCAAAGAAAAGACAATTGTAGACTGTCTTGATCACCCGGAATATTGTGAAGGAATTGAGGAAACTGCCAAGGCAATTTATTTTGGAGAAAGAGAACTTGATTTCACAAAACTTGTATCAATGTCAAAAGAAATGGGAAATAGTGCAGTCTTGAAAAGGCTTGGATATATATCAGAACACTTGAAAATCGAGAAGTTAAGAAATCTGATCCAAAATGTCGCTTTAGCCAGTGGGTACTCCCTCCTAGATCCGACAATTAAAGGCCATGGGAAGATAATTGAAAGATGGAAATTAGTAGTCAATGTAAACATCGACCCGGAATCGTGGATGCAATGATCTCTAAACAAGAGCTAAGGAGTGAGGCGAGAAAGAGGAAAGTTTCCCTTGATTTGATTGAAAAAGATTATGTTCTCGGCTGGGCGCTCTGTGCAATATCCTGCAGTGGATTTGCATCTAAAATTTCATTTAAAGGAGGTACTGCCCTTTCAAAGATTTATTTCCCCAGTAACTGGAGATTGTCAGAAGATCTAGATTTCACAATGCTTGAAGATAACAATGTAGAAGATATCGAGAAGGGACAAATTTCTGAATTGCCATTGCTAATGCGGGAATTATCTGGAATAGAGTCGAGAATCCAAGGAGGAGTTTTTTCAAACGAAACTTACCTTCAGTTTAGGCTACAATACGATGGGCCGATCAGCAGGAACACCTTAAAAATTGAACTTTCAACCGAAGACTTTGTTGGTCCGGTTATAAGGAAAGAGGTTCCGAAGGTCTATGATTATGCCAATTTCTCTATGCTTTCATACTCTATTGATAATATTCTTAGTGAGAAAATGAGGGCTATACTGCAACGGGGCAAATTGAGAGATTACTATGATGTATGGAAATTGTTGAAAACGATCCAGTTCAGACCGGATTCTATCAGGGAGATGTTCACAAAGAAATGTCAAACAAAAGGTGTCGAATTCAGAGGAATAGATCAGTTCTTTCCGCAGAACTTGGCAGATAATCTGAAACGATACACGAAAATTGGACTGACGCGACTTACCTCGGAGAATTTACCAGATATAGATGTGCTGCTAAAAGAACTGAGAAGCAATATGGTAAACTTTTTTGATTAGGAAGAGGAAAAGACTAAGGGATTTTATTGAATCAACGCACGTATCAATAATTTTCTAAGCGTAATTAATGAAATTTTTGAGAAAAGGCAATAAAGAAGAAAATAGGTAAAAAGACTTCAACCCGATAAAACTAAAACCTAAGTTAAACAAGTGTTATCTTCTAAGCTTAAGTGAATATTCGTTCATAAAAAATAAGGGTGGATTAATATTGAATTTTATGTAAATCTCATTCTGGAAGGTAATCTATTCTGGTGGAAGCATATGCCGAATCCAATTCTGAGATATCCTTCCTTTCCAGTTTGAAGGAAGCAGATTCTGCATTTTCCAATGCCTGTTTGCTATTTTTTGCACCGGGAATTGGAATAACATCATCCTTTGAGATCAACCAATTGAGAGCAATCTGTGCTGAGGTTTTGGAATATTTTTCAGACAGGGATTTTAAAACGGCAAGGATATCTTTTACGGCATCCAGATTCTTTGAAGCAAATAATTCATTCCCCTCTCTAATATCTCCTTTTGGGGCATTCCCCTTATGGTATTTCCCTGTTAGAACTCCCTGTGCCAGAGGGCTCCATGCAATGATGGTTATATTGTTCTTCCTGCAAAATGGAAGAACCTCCTCCTCAATATTCCTCTGGAGCAGATTATACCTTACCTGATTGGATACGATTGGAACATCTCCAAGTATGTCCATGGCTTCCTCAAGGTCCCTGACTGCAAAGTTGCTCACTCCAACAGCCTTAATCTTGCCATTCTCGTAAAGTTCTTTCATGGCCTTAAATGTCTGTGAAAATGGAACCTGCTCCCAAGGGTCTGGCCAGTGAATCTGGTATAGATCAATATAATCCACTCCAAGTCTCTTAATGCTCGCCTCGGCAGCTCTCTGAAGTTCATCATATCTGAGATGGGCTCCAGCAACCTTTGTGGCAATGATGAAATTTTCCCGTCCATATTTCTTTAGAGCTTTACCCAACACCATTTCACTATTTCCATGTCCGTATGCTTCGGCGGTGTCCAGAAAATTGCTACCGTCCTGCTTGGC
>JAJZJZ010000124.1 GCA_021809755.1 Thermoplasmata archaeon | reverse complement strand
CATAACTACTATCTTCTGGCCTTCCCCTGAGTGAGCAGTATATCCTCTTGCGCCATTGACTATTGTGTCTTCTTCGACAGTGTAATGCTCCTTAGCAATCTTTTTAAGCGTGTTATATAGAGTGGTGCCCTTTACTGCCTCTTCAACCGGTTTCATCTTACCTGGAATGCCCTGAGTTTGAGATATGTCGTATACCTTTCCTGTGCCGAATACGTATGCTGTGCCGGTTCTCCCTGTGCTAAATTTCTCTGATATGAGCTGCTCAATTGCCTCATCGTCCAGACCCTCTTTCCTTTTCTTCTCGATGAAGTCTTTGATTTTCCCTGGACCTGTCTTTGAAGGTATTCCCAGTGGATACAGAACCGATATTGCATGCTCTCCGTCTTTTACCTCTCTGCCGAAGTATTTCCATTCATTCGCAGACCGCACAATGGTTGCATTCTATTGAGATAGGTTAATTGAATATGTTACCACTTGAATAGGAAACAAACCATGATATTATATGAATAGTGAAAAAAGTAAACAGAGATTCACCACCATGGCTTTTCTAACCACACTGAAGACTTGTCTCTTGCCAAAACAGATGACCTTTTGATCTTACCCAAATTTCCTCTCTGAACATACGCTTCGAAATTGTGTATTACACGGACCTTAATCTTTCTTTTAGATAAACTTTTCAAAATATTGCAAACATTTGCTTTGGGAAAGCCTCTAGATACTAATGTGGGATCAAAATGGGAATCTTTCAAGAATCTGTTTGGCGTCTTACCATTCATAGCCCATGGCTTGACCTCATGAACAATTCCCAGAAAATGAGCGACTAACATAGGATATATTGGAAATGATTTTGCCTCCATGAAAGTAATCACATCATTGTTGTCAAATCCAGTAATTCCATTATAACTATTATCATCAATAGTTATTGCTTCATTTTTAATTACTGCGACATCCAACACGTAAACCCCCGTTCTGCCAGTAATTCCATCCCATACGGGGGCGTTCATATGGATTTCGTATTTTACATTATCTCGTTGAATTTCCCACCAAGAATGATTTTTAGGTATTCCTCTAGTTCCCCATTTTGGCGTAAAGGCTATCCTTGTTCCTTTCTTGGTTTTCTTTTTCACTTGGTCTGATATAATAGGTTTGACTTTGTAATTCGATTTCTCATAATGTTGGACAGCAAGCATCATTGCAGATAATTCTAGAAGGGCCCCGTCTTTCGTGGAAAGAAGACCAAATGTCTCATTGTATTCTTTTATGACTTTTTCTAATGCCTTAGATAGCTCACTCCTGCTCATAATCTCTCCCCGCAAGTTCCATAGCAAGCTCTGTTAGGTCCTTATAAGTTATTACAAAATCAAAACCGTACTCTTTTATGATTCCTTTGAGAGTTTCTACGAGTTCACTAATTTTTACAAGGGGTCCACTATTCTTTTGAAAAACCTTTCCAGTGATTGAAATTGCTTGTATATCATGTGTTTGAAGTAAATCTAATGAGTCCTCTATTGTTTTTAGACCTCTCGTTGGAATGTCATAGACTAGTCTTAGAATTGCAAATTCAACAAAATCAACCTTATTTACCTTTGAGCGTGATTTTTTTGGAAGGCGTTGTAAAATGACATTGAAGTTTTGATTTAACCAACTGCGATATCGGCTCAATTGTTCTCTGATAGGTTTTGGTAATTCTAAAATTACTGACGAAATAGAATACTCCATTTGAACATTATGTTTTTAGAATTATTTAACCTGTTCCCTAATGAATAGATACGTTTGGGGAAAGAAATAATATTTTACAAAATTCTTATTTTATACCTACTTATTATCCCGAATTTTCTTCCAGATATTTATGTATACAGAGAAGTATTGCTTTCAATAAGAGTATAATGATGACAGTTCTAGTAGAACTATGATTACTTCCATAGATACCCTTACAGATATCCTTAGAGATACGGGATCAGAAATGGTTGCACAGATGGATCTTTTTAAGTCGCTCATACAGAATCAAGAAAGCTCACATTTGATCTGTCATGCATCTTTTCGAGATCGGAGAACATCAATATGGTTGCGAAGGGTCATAATGCAGATCACATATATTTGCCGCAGGTGAACATGGCACTTGCCTTTGATTTGGATCAGTACCGGCCGGTTTTCCTCAAGCCTCTGGAGGGATCCGTGAGGGATGTGAAATCACTGAGGAATGTGCTTGATAAGATACATTTCGACGGTATTCTTATCCTTGACACAGGATTCTCGTCGCAGTATCTGGCGGAGATCATGCGATCTGATATGAAATTCATAATACCCCTTCGCAGGAATCAGGAAGTGATAGACTACAGAATGGATCCGAGATCAAGCTTTGTTTACAGAGATAGTGGAATCAGACCCGGTTTCCTGAACAGGAATGGTTTCAGGATATACATGTTCCAGGACCAGATACTGATGGCTGAGGAATCATCCACATTCATAAGGATGATCGAAGAAGGCAGGAGAAAACAATAAGAATTCCAGTCTGAATACATGAAATTCGGATTGATATCCATCCTTTCCAACCTGAAGGATGATCCCCGGACTATACACAATCTCTACAAGCAGAGAGGGGAGATAGAGCAGGTATTCTATGCCATGAAGAATGAGCTTGAGAATGACAAATCATACCTGAGTGATGATGATTCATTGATGGGTACTTCTTCGTCTCTTTCCTTTCTCTTTACATGTACTACAGCATATTTGTACTGATCAGGACAGCCGATTTCACAAGTAAACTGTCGGTGAAGTATGTTCTGCTGAAATTCTCCAGGGTGTATAAGACAGTCAGTGAGAAGAAGGAATCACTGAGCGAGATACCTTCAAGCGTAGAAAAGATAGACATGTTGCTCGGAACAAATATATTCCTTAAAAGGCTGTGAAGTTAAGGTTTTAAATAAAATTAAATAACGTGGTGAGAACAATTTCACAGGAAAACCATCAGACGTTGTTCACTTCTTAGATATGCTTAAATCGACAACCTTCACTCAAAAAACCATTCCAAATTTACTTTGATTCGCTTCTGGTAGTCTTTATTGTTGAAGTCCAAAAATAGGGAGAAAAGTAAAAACAGTAACTCGATTTAAACCTATTAATCTATCCTTTACACTGTTAGAGATTCAAGTAACCTGATCCTTTCTCCTCTGATTTCTGCCCTAATTCCCACAGGTTTAGGGAAATACGGATCGGTATGACCAAAATCAACTCCAGTTACTACTGGAATTTTCTCTATGCCGAATTCTACTTCCAGAACCCTCTGAATAGCAGAATGAACTTTATCTCTCATTTCCATAGTGTAGCCTAGGAATCTACCGAAGTCAATACTATTTACATTATCCGGCACACCAGCTAGTCCAATATTCCTAAACAATACTTCAACAATTCCAGGTGAAGGTACATTCTCGGAAGTCTCTAACAACAATATTGCACCTTCAAAATTCTTCAAAGGAGACATAAATCCAGTTTCCCTTAAGACATCAAGCGTTTCCATATTTGCTGCAAATATCTTCCCTTTCATGGTTTCACCACTCAGCCACTTCCAAGGATAAGACTTTACAGGTTTGTTTCTGGCAGAGAAATCATTTGTGGTCATCCAATTTTGGTAACCTTCCGAATATTCCAAGAATCTTTGCATTCCCAAACCGCTTGAGTCCTTTAAGTGCACTCCGGTACTTTACAAATTCTTCCGGAAAGTTAGCCATTTGTGCAAAACCTGCAATAACTGCTTTCCCATATACGGATGCAATGTTCCTCGCATATATGTGAGATGTTACAGTTGAAGTGTATGAGAAACCAGTGAAAACTTTGGGTTTCGCTGAATAATGGCAGGTTCCATAGAGTCCAAAATTCTTATTGATTCGTCTCCTCCAATTGTCCTTACAATACCCTTTATATCCCTATCTAAAAATGGCTGGTTTAGATCATTTGCTCTAAGCTTCTGGTTCCTGTAGGTCAATTCTATTTCAGAGAATGCATGCGGGAAAACTACTGGTTCCAGTCCAAAATATTCTTTTAGATTCTCAATTCCACTCTCTGCAAGTTTTGGAAAAATACTATGAAGAGAACGGGACGGTGAAACGATAGCTATTTTGTCACCTCTTTTCATTCGACTTGGTTTTACTCTTAATAAAATCACCTACATTATAATTATTATATATTTTTAAAATACCTCCAACTTAAATACCAGTGAGCTCATCTTTTGACTTTTGAGTTCCCCTTATCATCAACAAATAACGATTTAAATAACGCATTTGAATATTATCATTTGGTTTAAGAAAAACCTACGAAAAAGGCAGAGGAACAGCAGACCGTAAGTAAAAGATAAATAGAAATAATTGAGAAAGAATTTATACAATGTTTACATATGAAATAAAATGGTTTCAAACGTTATCGCATTGAGAATAGATGATAACACTTCCGATCTTATTGAAAAGTTGATAAAATAT
>JAJZJZ010000123.1 GCA_021809755.1 Thermoplasmata archaeon | reverse complement strand
CTGGAGAGGATTCACTGAAAGCGGTAATAAAAGGTGCTAAGGGAGCAAAAGTCTTTGGAGTTGTGTCCATGAGCAACCCTGACTCAGAAAAGATGTTAAATGGCAACTGGCAAACTATGATAAAGATAGCCAAAGTCAATGGAATTTATGGGATAGTTGCACCGGCAAACAACCAGGATTTACTCATTAAGATTAGAAAGGATGCGGAGAACCTTAAGATTATTTCACCAGGGTCAATATTTCAGGGTGGAGACCCACTATTAACTTTAGAAAACGGAGCCGATTACGTTATCATCGGACGTGGGATATACGAATCGAAGGATCCTGTGGAATTTGTCAATAACTTTAATGGATTGTGCAAAAGGAATAACTTGCTCAGTAGTTAGCTACCCCCAATTACGAGGAGCCATTCTAATGAACTCGAAGAAACCCCAATCCTTTTTAATATTCCATTTAATAATACCGTAGTTTTGAATTTTGGCTGATATTTCAATTTTCATCCCTCTTTCTATTTAACCTGATTCAATACTGTATTTTCAGCAGGCTTAGATAATTCAAAATGTGTGATCCAACTCTTATGTCTGCTAGATTTAGAGATACTATATCCGATCTATGGAGGCCGATGTTATCCAGAAAATATGGTCCGCTTGCGTAACTTGAAGATGGCCAAATGATCATTGATCCATGAAGATACGAACGGGTCTAATAGCCAACGATAATAGATTATATTTCCCCAATTAGAAGATTTGAAAAGTTATGTTATCAATGTAATTGAAGAACCAAATAAATGGCTTCGCACTTTATACAGCCTTAATGCTCATTTTTAAATTACTGTGCTGAGATCTTTATTTATACACTGAAGACTATACTAATAGGTTTAAGATGATCAAGAAAGGGATTTATGAACAGTTGATCAATGCCTTGATTAAAAATGAATTAGATTCTGCTTCCAAAGACATTATAATCCAAAAAACAGCAGTAGGAGGAGATGAATCATCCAGAATGCTTACATTATACCTGAGTGAACTAATAAGAGAATCACTTGAAAATGAGAGAGTAACTGGTAAAGGCATTATAGGCCAAATAGAAATAGCTAATAAAATTTTGAACGTAATAGAGAAGGGCAAAGATTACGCCCCATATATTCATAGTGATCATGAAAAAAGCATGGAGAAGCTCCTTGCTATTATTGATAAGACGGAAAATCATAACATCAGAAATAATTTCATCAAAGTAGAAAGACCCATAACCTCCATATCACAAAGTTCCCTGTTTACAGGCGCACCAAAAGAACCTAGTATGTATACTGAACTCAGAAAGGAGATATTATCTTCTGATAGAATAGATATTTTAGTTTCGTTCATAAAGTGGAGTGGAATAAGATTAATAATTGAGGAACTGAGGGAGTTTTTTGAAAAGAAAGGGAACCTGAGGATTATAACTACAACATACATGGGGGCAACAGACCTGAAAGCAATAGAAGAATTGGGTAAACTTAAAAATCAAAGCGGTAAAAGCCCAGAAATTAAGATTTCATATGATACTAAGAGTACAAGACTTCATGCAAAGACATACGTCTTTCACAGAGAATCAGGCTTTTCAACTGCTTACATCGGCTCATCAAATCTTTCTAATGCGGCCATTTCCAGCGGACTTGAATGGAACGTGAAAATTACTGAGAAAGACATGAGAGAGACTATGAATAAGGTTAAGGCAACATTTCAAAGTTACTGGGACTCTGATGATTTCGAACTTTACTCAGATGAGAAAAAGAGCCAGTTGGATTATGCCATTAATTTGCAACGAAATGGTAGAAAGGATAATAGAGGAAAATTCATTGCAGATATACATCCGTTTGCATATCAGCAGGATATCCTGGACAAGCTTGATGCTGAAAGAGTTGTTCATGGTATATACAAAAATCTTATAGTTGCTGCAACTGGAACAGGGAAAACTGTAATATCTGCGCTAGATTACAAAAGGTACAGACAACAGAACCCTGACAAGGCTAATCGCTTGCTTTTTGTCTCCCATAGGAAGGAGATACTTGAACAGTCAATAGAATGCTTCCGAAATGTGCTCAGAGACCAAAACTTCGGAGAATTAGGTGTCGGCGATAATATTCCAAACAGACTCGATTATCTTTTCATCTCCATTCAATTGTTTAATTCTAGAGATATAACAATTAAAACTTCAAGCAATTTTTATGACTTCATAATTATAGACGAATTCCATCATGCATCAGCTCCAAGTTATCAGCGGTTGTTGACCTATTATAAACCAAAGATATTAGTTGGCTTGACAGCGACTCCTGAGAGAATGGATGGAAAGGATATTCGGGAATATTTTGACAATCATATTTCAGCTGAAATAAGGCTTCCGGAGGCAATTGACAGAAAATTACTATCACCATTTCAATATTTTGGAATAACTGATAATATAGACTTAAAAGATGTAAAATGGGTCAGGGGAGGTTATGATGTGGACCAACTAAGTAAAATATATAGTGATGGAAACTCCTTCTCATTACAAAGAGCCAGTTACATAGTTGATGCGCTTATAAAATATGTAGATGATATAAATAATGTAAAAGGAATAGGCTTTTGTGTCTCTCAGGCTCATAGCAAATTCATGGCTCAGCAGTTCAATTTTTATGGCATAAAGTCTGTGCACATTGACAGTAATTCGGATTATAGTGAAAGAAGAATGGCAAAGGAATCACTGGAAAATGGAGATATAAAGTTCGTGTTTACTGTGGATATTTATAATGAGGGTGTTGACATTCCAAAAATAAACACAATAATGTTTCTCCGTCCAACAGAGAGTCTTACTGTCTTCCTGCAACAACTTGGAAGGGGTCTCAGAATTTCCGAGGGAAAAGATTGCTTGACTGTCCTTGATTTTGTTGGCCAGGCAAATAGGAATTATAATTTCAGGGAAAAATTCATGGCGATGGTTTCAAGAAATTCAAGGGGATTGGAAAAAGAAATTACTGAAGGATTTCCTGATATGCCGAAAGGGTGTTATATTCAGCTTGAAAGAAGAGCACAGGAGATCATACTGGACAACATTAAGCAGGCAGTTAGATTAAAGTCGCAGTTAAAGGATAGAGTTACGACATTTACAAAAGACTCCGGAAAACCCTTAACTCTGGAAAATTTCATTGAATATTACCAGATGGACTTGAAAGAAATTTATTCAAAAACAAGCTTTTCAAGGTTAAAAGCCAATTCAGGACTTATATCAGATTTCCATGATGACCTGGAACTTTTGATGAGAAAAGCGTTTCTTAAGCTTTGCTCAATTGACTCAAGAAGATGGATTAAATTCCTGCTGAATATTTTTAATGCTGAAAATTTAACCAGCTTCCAGCACCTATCACCAGGAGATTTAAGGATGTGGAACATGTTTCAGTATACAGTGTGGAAGAAGTCATTAAAAGATTCTGGATTCAAATCGCCAAAGGATGCAATAGAGAGAATTAGGAAGTGTGTTCCCCTGCTTAAAGAACTGATGGAATTACTTGAGCTTAGACTTAAAAGCATAAATTTTACAGATAGGAAAGTCGACCTGGGATTTGATTGCCCCTTGGATCTGCATTGCAATTATACAAGAGATCAGATTCTGGTGGCTATGGATTATAAAAACCCACAGAATGTCAAGGAGGGAGTTAAATTTATTCCAGAGTGGAAGATAGATTTACTATTCGTGACACTGAACAAGAATGAGAAAGACTATTCACCCACTACGCTTTATGATGATTACTCAATTAATGAAACACTATTCCACTGGCAGAGTCAGAGCACAACATCTGTTAATTCAACAACTGGAAATAGATACATACATCACAGGAAATCAGGAAACAAGATACTGTTATTTGTACGGGAAAATAAGGAAGATAAAACAGGAGCAGTTCCTTATACCTTTCTTGGTCCAGTGGAATATCAAAGTCATGAAGGTACGAGACCTATAAGTATAATATGGAAACTAGAAACACCCATACCTGGGAGATATCTTGAAGTAACAAACAGGTTAATTTTAGCCTAAAGATTGGGTCAGGAATTCATTGGGAAATATTATTTTCCTTCAATATTCACAACCAGTATGTGATTTTTCCTTTCTTATGCACAAACATAATTCATATTTTAACCGGTTATTGTTATCTCATAAATTTATGGCCAGTTTCATATCTTTTTGTATCCTATGAGTGCCCTAATATGTTTCTACATATCATAATATGTTACTTATGATACAGCAAAACTCCATAACAACTTTATGGACATTCAGGGAATTAGGACATTCAAACTTTTCAAAAGCCCTTTGTGATTCGCTTTCACGTCATTTCTCTCAAATGTAAAATTCTGCGAAAGATATATATCATGTTCAGGAATGTGGGATTACCTTTGCGATGATTGATATTTATGAGCGATCTTCTTCCTGAGCTAGAACAAAAGAGAGAACTTTTACGAAATATGGTAGA
>JAJZJZ010000122.1 GCA_021809755.1 Thermoplasmata archaeon | reverse complement strand
ATCTTAACTATTGCTATCATAACAAAATAATCGAATGTGTCTATTAATAGTTATCTAAAAATTTCCAGTATAAAATTAACATTGTAAAATGAGGACTCCCTTTTGAGAAACATATTATACATTTGAACACATTCAGTTACTGATTTTGTGTTCTGTTATTAGCAAATAGGACAGAAGTCCGAGTGGGGTAATTTGGATATCCTAGGGGCCTGCGGAGCCCTTGATCCGGGTTCGAATCCCGGCTCGGGCGTTATATTAACAGTCAATTATCTGCTCATTTACGAACCAAGTATGTTCTATCACCTTCTCAAAGCTTAATAAATTTATATTTGGCTTATATCTACGCAAAACTTAATAAAAATCTATGTAAAAATTTAAATTCAAATTGGTATTATCAACTTAATGGAGTATAATAAAGAAAACTATTTTATTCCATATCCATTGGAACAGTTGAAATCAAGGCTTAGAAAAAAGCATGACGTTACTTGGAAGAAGGTTGATGTCCTAATTAAAGACTATGTAAAAACTGATGGGTCTGGTTATTTAAATTTAAATCGCCTTTTATTTAAAAAAATGAACTCGAATATTTCTCTCAAAGAATTAACAAAAGAAGAACAGGAGGAATTTGAAATAGAATTAAATAAACTTGACGTTAGGTTCGAACCCATATTATTTTTAATAGAAAAAATGAGCGCCAATGAAAAGAGAAAACTCTTTCTTGAAATGTTAGAAGACGGTATAAACTTCATTGGAAAACAGAAAAAAGAAATAAGAAAGTTTGTTGTAGAAAAGAAAGAATGGTCAGATTTAGACTCATTAATTTATTCATATTTAGAATACCTGCTATCAGCAGTTAAGCTTTTTGTTGCAATTATGGACGAAGTCGAAGAAAAAAAAGTTGACAAAACCTTTCAATTTCTAGGAATTAATCTAACGATTTATGGAACTGTTATTGTGGGATACTTTGATGGGCTTCTAGAAAGAGATGTTTTAATCAGAAGAATGTCTGAACTTTCAGTATTTACTACTCCCCCACAGAGGAGGCAATCAAAAGTTATCAAAAGTTTAATTTCAGGTTTAATAGAGGTAATGCCTTGTCCGGAGAGCTAGAAATCAAAGAGAAATCTGAAATTCATCACTTTATTGACACAAATGTAGTCTTTGATATAATATATGAAGATAGAATTAGACACCATCAGGCTATTGAGTTTTATAAGAAATTTCTAAATCTAGAATTATGCATTGAAACAAAAGTTAATGGAGAGGGATGTTCAGTCATTTTAAATTATATAACTCAGTTTTCCACGGACCTTAATAACTACATATCTGTGAAAAACAGGCATGGAAAGCAATGGGATGAGCTAAAACCAATGGAAAGAAGAAAGAGATTAGATGACTTTTTGGATGAGAAAAATAATCAGAGAAAAATAATTTCTAATGATTCATTACCATTCTATAAACAAATGATTCAATTAATGAAATTAAATTCCATTGATTCAAATATTATAGAATTTAGGGAAATATTAATTGATTTACCAATGATCCATTTAGAAAATTTTAAGTCAAATCTTAGATCAAGATTTACAATGCATTACCCATTATTAGATTTCACCGAAGAGAAAGTGTTGAAATTTAATGAAAGTTTAAAAGTTAAGTTAAAGAATGGATATTTCCAGAAAGAACAAAGCGTTGATATGGAAATAGTGATAAGCTTACTTCAATTAATTATTTTTGGAAATGCATCAGACGTAGACATTAAACGTATCAATTTCTATACTAACGACATAAAAATGATTCAAAATTATCAAAATATCCGTGATTTACCTCCCGAACTGGAAAGTGCTAGCTTCGAAACAATGTTAATGAACGGAATCACATCCGTTTCAATTGCGAAACCATTCTAAAATACCGATTTAATTAGAATGATTAAGTAGAAAATAAGTCTTCAGTAGAGGTGAATGATTAAATTTTCAGTGAACACTGTACGTACAAATTGAGTTTATCAGAGCTTAGATTAAATATATTATTTGGACTAAAATCTCTTGTCAAATTCTTAAATAGTTTGTTGAAATCAGTGAAATGCCTGAAATAAATCCATCACCAATTCAAGTTTATTTACTCAGGCGCTAAGGTGTCTCGACCTTGCGGGAGTGTCTCGACTCCATGGGTGTAAGGTAAAATGGTTGAAAAAAAGACTCTGATACTGATTAGCGTGTTCATCGGGATGTTGATGTCTGCAATTGATACTACCATTGTCATTCTGGCATTGCCCACACTTACGGACCAATTGAAAGCTCCTTTCCTTGATACAATCTGGGTTATACTGATTTATCTTCTTGTGCTGGCAGCCCTCACGACGCAGCTTGGCAGGCTTGGCGATATATATGGTAGAGGAAGAATTTTCAACATCGGCTTCCTCATATTCATAATCGGTTCTGCTGCTTCAGGAGCATCCCCGAATGTGTTCTTCCTTATAGGATCAAGAGCGTTCCAGGGTCTGGGTGCCGTATTGTTGCAGGGAAATAGCAATGCAATTATTGCAGATCACTTTGAGCCCATGGAGAGGGGGAAAGCTTTTGGATACACATCCATGGGATGGAGCATAGGCGGATCACTGGGAATAGTCCTGGGTGGAATAATCACCACATTCATCGGATGGAGATACATATTCTACATCAACGTCCCGGTCGGACTGATCGGATTTCTTTTTGCATTTATGTATATCAAGGATAACAAGAGGAAGGAGACTAAAATTGATTATGCAGGTACCATTCTCCTTGTAACTTTCCTATCCCTGATAGCATACGGTGCTGTTGAAATAGCAGGAAGTGGGGTAACTTTCATAAATATATTGCTTGTGTTGATCGGTATAATACTGATCGTGCCATTCATTCTTGTTGAAAGATACGTCAAAGATCCAGTAATAGTTTTAAAAGCCTTCAGGAACAGGGTATTATCCTTCTCCCTTCTTGCAGCAACACTGCAGGCGGTTGGATATCTCTCAGTACTCTTCATCCTTATAATGTATTTGCAGGGAATTAGGGGATTCGATCCACTTGATGCTGCTCTTCTACTGATACCGGGGTATATTATATCAAGCCTTCTTGCACCAAAGATGGGGAAGCTTTCTGACAGGATTGGTCCGAGAACTGTTTCTGCAACGGGAATATTCCTCATGGCTGGTGGTGTTCTTGTATACCTTGCGATGGCAATAAACACATCCCTTTACCTGGTGATCATTGGTTCAATCGTAACCGGATTTGGAGGTTCAATGTTCTGGCCTTCGAATAATGCTGCTGTGATGTCTGGGGCACCGAGAGAACTATATGGGTCCATTTCCGGCCTGTTAAGGACCCTTTCCAACATTGGCACGCTTTTCAGCTATGTAATTGCCATTTCCATATCTGCTCTGGCTGTTCCGCGTTATGTAGCATTTGAGATCTTTCTCGGGAAGGCCAAACTGGTTGGTGGCGTGTCTGTTTCATTTCTTGGAGGAGTTCATGCTGCACTCTTAGCGAGTTTTGTCATTCTCATTGCTGCAGGCCTGTCCGCACTGGTCAGGGGGAAGAAGCAGAAGGTGGATAACACAGTAAAAGAAATATGGGCATCACCGGATGGGAAGAAATAACCGGCATTAATTTACATGGGCACCTCGATTCATACATAATTTTATGTTATGAAGCAATATTCCTTCGCATAATTGTGTTATGAAGGGTGTAGTTTCTGAAGAATAAGGTATATAGTCTCAATGTGATGTTCCAGAGTCTTCTGTTCATATCAGTTGGAAATCTCATTGAAGCATCCTATTCTCCCCTGGACAAGATCATAAAGGATCATTTCCTCATCGATTCCGCAATGGTTGGACTGCTGACCAGCATTATATTCATTGGTCTTGCAACTGTTTCTCCATTTGTTGGTTATTTTGTAGATCATCTTGGAAGCTTCAGGGCAATAAAGATCGCGTTCCTGGTAATGGCAATCGGCTCAACTCTTGCGACTCTTGCCCCGAATTTCTATGTTTTCGTTGCAGGTTTCTATGCCATAGGGCTGGGATACGGTCTTGTTACACCGGCAACAAATAATGCAGTGATGAAGACCTATTATCCTTATCATGCTACCCCTATGGGCATCAAGCAGTCAGGCGTACCCATAGGTGCATCTACTGCAGCAATACTCCTACCATTGATTTCCATCAGATATGGCTTTTTTGCCCCATTCATAATACTGGCTGTAATAGCTTTCATCTTCTTCGTGTTCATAAAAGGTGAAAAGCATGAAAATACAAATCCCATAGACTTCAAGGGTTATCTGAAGGAGATCAGGGGTGCATTTGGCAATGGACGATTCATTGCCATAAATGTTCTCGTCGCTGCAATGTCGTGGGGGCAGCAATCGCTGCTTACATATGCTGTTCTATTTACAAGTTCCATCGGATTCAAGTTATTCACTGCGGAAATCCTCCTGGCAAGCATTCTCGTGGGTTCATTCATAGGCAGGATATTCTGGTCTTCCATGAGCAGCAGACTGTTTCCAA
>JAJZJZ010000121.1 GCA_021809755.1 Thermoplasmata archaeon | reverse complement strand
AAAGAGGAATAAGATTTGAAACGTCTGGTTCACTGCTTTTGTATGTATAACTGGCTGCTGCGAAGTCTTCAGGTTTTCTAAAGTTTTCAATCTCCAGATGGTGCGCGTACGATTTACTTTCTGACAGATCAGTAAAGGAGTGTCCCATATGATCAAAATGAAGATGTGTGTGAAAAATTGCCTCAAATTTCTCAATTCCATTTTTTTTCATATAATTTTCAAGGTTTCTGTTGGGTTTTGCCTCGAACCATTTCTCCAGATACTTACCAGGGTTATTTCCAATGCCTGAATCTATCAGATAATGTTTATCGTCCATAGAAATTACACATATATTGCAGTTAAGGCTTATTCTGTAATTATCATTCGGCTGAAATTCTTTTGACCATACATTTTTAGGTGTGACTCCGAAAGCAGCCCCCGGATCAAGTGAAAATGTTCCATCATTTATAACATCGAATTTCGTGGTCTCACTACTCATAATAGATCATCTTCAATAGGGCTTAATTTTTTTCATTTTGATTAAGTAATTACAACACTTAGCTTAAGGAATTAAAACGGGTTTAAATTACAAAATTTAATTAAAAAGAGATAAAAAGCTATACATACATTATAAGTTCTATTAATGACAACTTCTCAGGGTATTATTGAATCAGCGAATACATGATCAACGATCATTGTGGTGATATATTGATTACTGTTACAGGCAGAATGAGATTGATCAAAAACGGCTTTCTCACTTTGAGAAAATTACCGTGAGTTTAATAGAATTATGAAAAGAAAAAATTATTTTGAAAAATACCAGATCAGAATACCGGTATTTTTCCCTCGACAAATCCCTGTGTCAGATCAAATATGTGTTCCAGCTCGTGATCTGTAATAGCCTCAATGTTTTTCTTGTGCTTTGAAGGATCAACATTATCCCCATAAATGATCTGGAGACTTGCTACGTGAGGATTGTCTATGCTTCTTCCAATCTGTGACACAATCCTGACAAGTACTTCTACCACGTCACCGCCTTCTTCCTTGACAACGTGCTCAGCAATCTTGTTTGAAAGAACGTTGTATAATTTTCCTACGTGAGTTACTGGGTTCTTTCCTGCTGCTGCTTCCATGCTCATTGGCTTGTAAGGAGTTATGATTCCGTTTACCCTGTTTCCCCTTCCGACAGATCCGTCATCTCCATTCTCCTGGGAAAGACCAGTTACTGTTAGATAATGGCTTGTGATCTTATCTCCATCTTTGTCTGCTGTGTTTATAAATATATTGACATCCTCGTTTGATATCTTGCTCGCGTTATCCTCAACTAGCTGCTGGAACTGTTCTTTTATGGCGAAGTATTCGTTGCTGTCCTTGACATACTTATCAACGTATGCAGCCGCTACTGTCAGGTTGATTGTCTTATCCTGTCTATAACCCATTACCTTAATATCATAACCAATAGCTGGTAACTTCTTCTTCATTTCTCCGTTAATGAATTTCTCTGTTCCCTTTACAAGCTTTTCCGTGTCTGTAAATGGTGCAAAACCTACACCAAATGAAGTGTCGTTGGCCCTGTGTTTTGTTGTATCATAAACATCTCTCAGATCAACTGAACCGTGCCCTATTCTGGAATCTATCATGATATCACTATCCATGTCCAGATGCTTGAAATTGCTTTGCAGATATTCCTTTGCGGCCTTAATTGCAACTGCTTTAACTGGAATTCTCTCACCATCAACTGTTGTCGTTGCTCTTCCGCTCAGCAGAATGTATACAGGATCAAGAACTACTCCACCACCGAATTTAGGTGCTGACTGTCCTCCCACGAGTTCCACCTGATCGGTGTTGTGATGCAGAATTTTTCCAAAGTGCTTTATGTAATATTTACTCAATTCTCTGCTTACTGACTCTGCTATTCCGTCTGATACGCTATCTGGATGACCAAGGCCTTTTCTTTCTACTAGTTCCACGCCTCTGAGGTGTGTTGGAACCTGGTTGATTGCTTCAACTGAAATATTTCTAACCATTTGTTTACCTAAACCGCTAAGATTTCTTTTTTATAAAATCTTTTGTCAACTTTAAAAATAAATTACAGAAACATATTTACCATTACTACCAGTAATATAGTTGCTATAATATTACACAATTCTCATCGTTTCACCAATAGTTAGAGACTGTTGATCGTACGATTATTCATTATATTATTCGCGCTAACTTTAAATTCACAAAATGAACACAGCATCATTTTGATGTTGAAATTCTTAAAGCATATTAAAAATGAAGTGCTTAGAGATCATGAATGTGCTTGCATCCCTGACGGATAAATCAGGATCAGATGAGTTTCTAAAGGCGATAAATGGAAAGATAGAGAAAATATATGCGTCAGATGGTACCAGAAAATACCTTGAAGAACACGGTGTGAGGAGCCTTTCCATTTCTGAATTGACTGGCTTTGATGATTTACTTGGTGGAAGGGTCAAGACACTGCACCCGGCTATTTTTTCTGGAATATTAATGCGTGATAGTGATGAAGATAAAAGGCAAGTTAAAGAAAAGGGCTATTTTCCCTTCGATATAGTTATGTGCAATCTATACGACTTCAGTAAATATATAAATGGAACAGAGGATGAAAAAATTGAGCACATAGATATTGGAGGGGTTTCCTTATTAAGAGCAGCAGCTAAAAACTGGAAAAGAGTTACAGTAGTAAAAAACAGGAATGATTATGAACTTGTAAAGAAAGACATTGCTGACCATGGGACGATCAGGGAAGAAACCAGAAAAAAACTTGCCCTAGACGCTTTCAAACTAACCTACAAATATGACATGATGATATATAATTCCCTCAATGATGCAGGAAGCATAAAACTAATTGAACTCGAAAATGGAAAGAAACTTAGATATGGTGAAAACCCGGATCAGGAAGGTTTTATCTATGAAATTCCAGAGTATGGAAAGATGGAGGTCTTCCACGGGAAAGAGATGTCGTATAATAATTACGTCGATGCATCTTCAGCTATTGAGACAGCTCTCGATTTCTCAGATCCATTCGCAGTTGTTATAAAACATAATACTCCCTGTGGTGCGGCAACTGGGATTGACCATGGAGATGCTCTGGAGAAAGCTATAGAAGCAGATAGAGAATCTGCCTATGGATCGGTTATATGCATTAATGGTAATGCAGATAAAAGAGTGGCAGAGGCAATAAAAGATCTATTCGTAGAGATAATAATCGCAAAGGACTTTGACAGTGATGCTAGGAAACTTATAGGAAAAAAGAAAAATATCAGGATGATAAAATATTCTGGCAATGGACCTGATAGGAACTTTAAAACGCTTTTTAATGGAATTCTTGAACAGACAAGAATGAATACAAGCATAGATCAGATGAAAGAGGTAGTTAAGACCAGAAGAGAATTTTCATCCAGAGAGATAGAGTTTGCGTGGAAAATAGCAGCCCATTGCAGAAGCAATGCTGTTGTACTGACAAAGAACTGTGTTACAGTTGGTGTTGGTGCCGGTCAGACCTCCCGCGTTGAGGCAACGAAAATAGCATGCAGCAGGGCAGGTGAAAAGGCAAAGGGGTCCATAATGGCCTCAGACGCTTATCTGCCATTTTCTGATAATGTTGATGTGGCCGCGGTAAATGGTATTTCGGCCATTGTTGAACCGGGAGGATCAATCAGGGATCAGGATGTAATAGAATCCTGTCAGAAACACGAAATCTCTCTTTACTTTACCGGTAGAAGGGTTTTTCTTCACTAATACTACCTCCTCCTTTTTAAATTTATAGCGACTGCAATTACTGTTGTGATGACAAGCAGGATCAGTGTTAAGTAAAGGTAAATATAATTCGGACTCTGCTGTTTACTTTCTGAAAGGGAAATATTAAGTTTAAGTGATCTCCCCTTCTGAACTGTAAAGTTCAGGTATTTTGTTTTAAAGCCTGACGATGATGCCTTCAGAACAAAACTTCCGTAAGTGGTAGTTATATTGAATTGACCATTTCCGGATATTTGCACATTCTTTCCGTTAAATGACAGAGTTGCATCTGAAGGTGATACTGTTCCGTGAATGTATGAATACCTTATGTAAATGATCTGTACTGTTATATTTTTGCCACTTACTGAAATAACTTTATGAAAATTCTGGTTGTAAAACAGGGTTGTGTTTTCAGCTTCGTATGTATAGGTTCCATTGACAGAATATACAGTAATGTTGTTCAGATTTGATGAATATTTCTTCCCATCAAATGTCAGGTTCCAAACTGTTCCGTCTGTAAGATTTGTCTCAAGGAAGTCTAGCTTGAATTTTTCTCTTCCTGTCGTAGTATAGAAAACCAGTCCCTGCTCCTTACTTCCTGGTTTTATGCCAATACTGTAACATCCTGTTCCATTCGGGGAGTAGATCAGGTTTGTTGCATTTTCACCTGTCTGATCAATTGATTCATTGAATGATCTTGTTCTAGGAACTATCCAGTGCCCTTCTTCATTTTCAATGTAACTTTTCACATAAGCGGTTGTTGAATTCCTGAATATTCCAAGATATGCAGAAGGGCC
>JAJZJZ010000120.1 GCA_021809755.1 Thermoplasmata archaeon | reverse complement strand
AAAGAATATAACGGTGTTGTGGTAGCGGATTCAACAGGACTTGGAAAAACAAGAGTGGGAATAAATTTAACTCAGATGGCAATAAATGAAGGCAAGAATCCATTGCTCATAGCACCGAAGAGCTCAATGGATACCACATGGAAGGATGAAATGGACAAAACCCATGTACACATAGATTCTATTTCGTCAGAGTATCTTTCCAGTCATCCTGAGGAAACTGTAAAAAACTATGCCGATAAGGATTTTATTCTTATAGATGAGGCACATTATTTCAGATCGCAATCATCAAACAGGTATGGCGCACTGCGTGATCTCATGTCAACAGGCAACAAACAGATTGTCCTGCTCACTGCCACACCAATAAACAACAGTCTTATGGATCTATACGCTCTTCTATCACTTTATCTGAGAGAAGACTCTATTTCCGACATCAGTCCTTCATTGAGGGGATACTTTTCATTACAACAGAAATTCTGGATTAATAATAAACCGGTTGAAATGGACCCAATATTGAGAAGATTTGTAGTGAGAACATCAAGAGAACTTGCAAAGGCACTCAGTAAGGACGGTTTAAATTTCCCTCTTCGTAAACTTGACGATGATCCTGGGAACAGATACAGCACTCAAATAGACTACGAAAAAATTAACAGTATATTTGACACAATGAATTTTGTATACTACGATTATGCTATAGACAGATTAGGTGATAAACTTAAGCTTCCTAACGGCTCCCAAATATCAACAGATGCAATGTCGCAAAAGAAGGACTCACTAAAGTCACTGGTTAAAGTGGTGATCAGGATAAATTTCTTTAAAAGATTAGAAAGCAGTGTTCACGCTTTCAGGGTGACACTTCAAACCTTAAAGACGTACATATCCACTTCCATAAAATACGCAGAAGAAAAAGGATATTTCATCCCACCAAAGATGAAAGGGGACATAACTGAAATGTATGATGAAGATGAAGAATGGTCAACTCCAGATCCAGTTGATCTTTTTACTGGTAAATACACCAGCATAATGGAAAAATGTAAACTTGATCAAGACGAAATAAATAGATACGTAACCAATTCACAAAAAGACATCAAAGACATAGAGTCAATACTTTCAATTCTTCCAAAAGTGGACGAAAAATTAAATCAGACAGTTGAAAAGATAAAAAACATAGAAATTACTGGAAATAATGGAGTCATAATTTTCACCCAGTATTCAGCAACTGCTGAATACGTATATGAAAACCTGAAAAATGAGATGAAGGATAATGTCATGTTAACAACAGGTAAAAGATGCCTTGACAGAAAAGGTAATAATAAGGATAAAACGAGTGTAATAAAGGATTTCATGAAGAACGGAGGTTATATAGTCAGCACCGATGTACTGAGTGAGAGCCAAAACCTGCAAAATGCACAGTATGTTGTAAACTACGATTTTCCATGGAATCCCGTTGTATTAATTCAAAGAGCTGGTAGGATAGATAGAATTGGCTCAACGCATAAGGAGGTTTATCTTGTTAACATTCTCCCTGTTAATGGTGATGAGGAAGATCCAAAAAGCCTGGCACATTTCCTGAGTGTGATGAAAAAATTGTACAGTAGAATCGATCTTATAAGTAACACTGTTGGTATAGATTCTACAACACTGGGGGAAGATGCATCTCCAAGGGATTTTGGTATACAGGAAGCCATAGCACGGAACGATCCCGGGATCCTTGATGTCCTCATGGAAAAGGTTGAACAGTTTACAAAGGACCCAATAGAAACACTGGCTTCAATCATCAACAGTAAGGGAGAAAAGTGGCTGGAGGACTTACCATACGGAATTGGAGCTTATAAGAATTCAGAAAGAGAAGGACTGTTCATTTTGTTCAGGGCTGGAGAATCTTATTACTGGGTGTTGAAATACTACGATGGTAGCAAGGAATCAATAAGCAATCCAAATGAAATTATTAAGATATTACTGGAGGGAGAATATGACAATATTGGGGAAGTTATTGATTACGATGAATTAATGGATAAATTTAAAAATTTAAAAGAAACCCTGAAACAAAAGATCGAAGGAGAAAAATCAAAGAAAGAGATCTTACAGGGTAGAAAAGCAAGTTCCAACAAACAGGAAAGAGAAATATATGAAGCGTTACAGAAAAGTGGACCAGAAGGGATAAAGCTCTCAAGAAGATTCAACGTTGAACGAGCGAAGCAAATTGTTGTAACAACCTTACATAAAGCAATGCAGGATGGAAATCTTCTATCAAAGGCACGGGAAATCTTAAATTCAAACGTAAACGATGAAAATATACCTGAAGAAGTGGAAACTCATATTGATCTGCAAAGAGTCTGCTGGTGTCTTTTAAGAAAGTCTGGTGGTTTTTAGACTGAAAACTGCATTTAGGGGTTTTTCCTCAATTAAAGGAAATTTCTTAAAGCTTAATTCTCAATTTTCCCTAGTTCAACTCTAATCGGAATTTTGCTATCATCAAGCACAATTAAGTGTTTAGTTTTCAAGGCTAATCTAAAAATAGATATAAATTCTTCAGGTTCGCATAAAAGTGGGGTAAAGAAATATTACAGTTCACCTCCATATTTTTAGGTGGATTTTAATAGAAAAGGCTCAAAAATTAAGGTAATTTAAAGTCATGAAAAAAGTAATTTTGACCACATTTACATGAAGAAATCAGCTTGAAAATTGGATGATCAGCGGAGGATTTACTTGGCCATAGAGGTGAAACTTAGATTTGCTGCTCCTGAAGATTGAAAGGTTTGCATTCCTAAAGAAATGGATTATAGAAAATATAGATTTCAAGAAGACCCTATTAAAGTACAATACGATAAGAGTCTTTCTTTATATTGATCCTCCCTACTTGAAGGGCAGCGAGATATACTCGTACAGTTTTACAATGGTTTAGTTCAGGGGTCTCAAGGATATGTTGGATGAACACAAGGGAAGTTACCTTCTCAGTTTATCCATGATAGATCCTGAGATGATTGACATTTATGGCCAGCCTGATCTTGTGACCGAACACAACCGGCCAACAACATTGAAGCAACTAGGAAAGAGCAATCAGTGGGATTGCGGCTACTGGTGGAGATTTAAGAATTAGTAAATAAACAAATAGATAAGTAACAGAATCCACTACCGTTGCTTAAGAGAGGATGAAAAGCGGATTTAAATGGGCATGAGTTATTGAATGATTTACGCAATCAAACTAAAAAATATTTTGCTTTATTATTGAGAGATTATTATCCAATATTATTGGTATCTGCCGTTTTTTTCATTGTAAGTATCTATGTTCCCAATGTAAAATATCTTTATCTGAGTTCTACTAGACCTTGGTCTATCTTTACGTATATGTTTGTTTATGACGGATATGTAAACATTGAACTATTCATAATGTTATTCTTTTTTTATTTGGTTGCAAGCTACAGATTTTCTGATGTATGGAAACTGAAAATGTCAAGATTCTTGACGGTTTCAATGTTCTTGATAGCAATCATTTCTGGGATATATTGGGTAATATTGTTTCCAAAATCTCCGGGGTATGGCCAGTCGGGAGTAGTATACGCACTATATGGGATGGTGTTTATAATTTCTTTGATGAGTCCATTGGGTTATTTCCGGGTATCAGTTAATTCTTTAAAACAAAGGCTTAATGAAAATTGGATTGGCTTTGCAGCAGCTCTCATTAGTGCTATTATTTTCGTGTGGATTATATTTCAGCTATGGCTCAGCAAAATTTATTTTTTTAATGAACATTTAGACGTAGGCTACCAGTTACATGAAGTATCATTTCTTTTAGGGATCATTATAGGAATATGTGGATTCTGGTATATCAGTAGACCTAGGAAACTCACCAAATCTCTTTAGTCAAAGCAGTGGACCAGGTTGGAAAGATGCTTGAGAATGTTGACAGCATGCAGGAAATAGTTGGGGAAGACTTGGGCCTTGCAGACTGGCTTGGGGAAAAGATGGAGAAAAAGTTCAATTATGTGATATCCAGGATAGCGGATGAGAATGCAAAGGAGATGCGAGAGGGTATACAACTACCGTAGAATCAAGTTAAGCGAGATGATAATGTAATCGATTATACCCTAGTCTTGAAAGAATCTGCCTTTATTCCATTTATTATTGTTTTAGATTCTATTAGACCAGGCGACTTCCCTGACTTTTTATAAAACGTTGTCTCGATATAAATATCTATTTCTAAACCCATTTGGCGAGACAAAATTAGTAAAGAATATTTACCTTGACATCCTTTTTTTAACGAATCTCCATCTAACGTTATGCTATCACCTAAGTTTTCCCCACCCTCTTCGTATATAGTCACACTAATTTTTTTCAGAGATTTGAACTTAATGGTTAACTTTTCGATTTCTCTTTTCAGAAGGCTATGGTTTGGCAAACATAGTTTAAAAGGAAATTTGTATTGATATTTAGAGTTCGCATCTACCTTTTCAGTTTCAATGACCACGTTACTGCATCCCGCCTTGTCAATTGATAAATCGGAAAAAATATAAATTTCTATAAGATCATAATATGTTTGTAGATAGAATTTCTTGAAAAATCGATTTTTGATCAATCTCTTCTCAAAAATCTGCAATAACCCAATAAACACAAGGAAAAT
>JAJZJZ010000119.1 GCA_021809755.1 Thermoplasmata archaeon | reverse complement strand
GAGAATATTTTCAATATATTATACATCAAAATTAAGAGGGAATAATTTCATCGCAGATACCCCGTCAGTTATGAAAAGAAAAGCAAGACTCGGATAATGGATCAGGAACATCAGACTGACCAGTTACTAAACACAAAACCATCCGTTTATGACATTTAGGATTGTTTCCACAGACTTTGTATTTATTCAATTTTTTAGAGAGACACTATCGAGGGTATCCCTTAACCATGGAATTACTTCCCTAAAGAAACTTGGACCATGATGAGCAAAAAAGTCCAGCTTTCCTGGAGTAACAAAAATGTTTTTATTTCTCATGAAACTTGTATTAGCATATCCTCTATTGGTAAAGATTTTTTCAGCCTCTTCATTGCTTGAACCTCTGTACATTTTACCTTCGTAGATGAGAATGTCTGGATCAAATTCAACGATTTCTTCATCTTTGGGAACCATCCATTCACGCTGTTTCATTTCATATGGCAAGGTCAAGCCAAACAAAGTGAGGGAATCAGTGATATAGCTTTGAGAACCGAATGTTACAGGACCGCCCAGATCGATTTCCAGATATCCTTTCATTGAATATCTCCTCACTTTTGACAAACTCTTCACCATGTCTAATTCAAGTTCTTTGGCCTTATCCTGCCTTGAAGTTACAATACCAACTTCTTTAATCATTTCAAGTATGCCAAAAACCGTTGTTGGCAGCTTGAACAAAAATGTATTATAACGTTCCCTGATTTTTTTGTAGAGAGGTTCAGCATATCCGCTCATCATCATGACTATATCCGGCTTAATTTCATCAAGAACCTCTATTCTCGCAGTCCCATAACTTCCAACTTTCCTTATATTATCTGTTTCTGCTGGTCTCTTACAGAAGGCACTAACCCCAACAATTTTATTTCCAAGACCGTATTCAAAGAGAGTTTCTGTTACAGACGGAGAAAGTGATACGATTCTTTCCGGGTTATCGTTTATCTCTATTATGTTTCCCAAAGCGTCTCTGAATTCAGTCAATATTTTTGCCCCTTACCATGATGAATTTTATAATAATAGATAAAGCGTTCTTATGTTTCCATTTCGTGAACAATCCTATTTGAATATGCAGGTATGAAAAGGGCAATTATAATGGATGCAAGGAGGAATAAAGAAATTTCTATAAACACCGTGTGAAGGCTTTGATTAAATACTTTATAGAACAGAAGGAAAACACCCAGACCGGCACTGCTTCCAACAGTAGTTCCCAATCCCCATGCTATGGTATTAGCTCTGGCAGAAACGGATGCGGGAACATTTTGACCTATAAAACCTAATAAAGTGGGAAAGCCGGTATAAGCCGCAAAAGCGTAAATTGAATAAAATATAAGGTCTAGGTAATACATATTTGTGGATAAAAATCCAGCAAATGCGACAAAAGATATCACTCCTGTTAAAACAACTGTGAGAAAACCTCCTTTTTTACGGGTTAGATATCCAAAAAAGGGTTGTCCTATGACAGGGGTCATCAAGCTTACTCCAAGGAATATAAATGACAACGCACTGCTATTAGCATCTATCAGATCCAGATATGAGAAGATATAAACTGAAACACTTCCTAGAAACATTGATCGCAGGAAGAATGACGAAGTCAAGATTGCTATGAATCCCCAGACACCAGCGTTCCCTTTTAATTCACTTTTCATGGATTGATTTGGTTTATGCGTTCTCCTTTCCGGCTTTCTTATCTTGTAAGTACCAGAATATATAACTCCTGAAAGTACTATAAATATCAAGGCATAAAGCATGGTACCGGTGAAATCACCTGTTGAAAGAACAAATGCTCCAAATACAAGTATTAGAAGACTTCTCCCAAGACTCCCAAATGATCCATTAATACCAAGAAAATCCGACATATCCCTGCCCGGCTTTGAAAATCTGATTATATTTGCACCAATAGGGTGGTAGAACGCCTGACCTATTCCCAGTATAAGTGATCCAACGGTTACAGCGTAATACTCTGCGGAAGATGTATAGAAAGGAAGAGCAAGAAGAGCTACTGCTATACCCATTATGAGGATACCGATTGACATTAATTCTGGGTCTTTGTTGTGTTTATCTGATAGCTTTCCAACATAGAGCGCAAAAACACCGCTTAGTAGCGTATAAACGACTGCTAAAGAACCTGTGAAATATACAGGAATTCCTATGTTGGAATAGAAAACTATAAGTGCCGAGAAAAGAAGAAATGTCCCATCATTGGCAAAATGTCCTATTGAAGTGAAGACCAATGCCTTAACTTCGCTCTTCATTATGAGTTATGTCATCTAAGTATTTATTTTGTTTATATAGGACTTTTAGACATAATTTCCCGTAATAGTTTATATCGTTTTTGTTATAACATTTTGAATGCAGACAAAGAAAACAATTTCCGTCAGAGAATTAAAAGACTTGGTTGATTCTAAGAAGGCATTGATAATAGACTCAAGAAATCCAATGGATTTTAATGGTGAATTGGGACATATAAAAAATTCAATCAATCTTTCTCTTGCTGAGATGATCGAAAAGTCAAAGTGGCTTGAGGATCAAAACGTTCCGGTATGTATCATATGCAACGGTGGAGGAAAAAGTTTGAGGGAGGCGTCAATTTTAAGAAGCAAGATTAATGTTCCAGTTTATAGCGTTGCAGGAGGGATAATCTCATGGCTTCTGGAAGACTTTGATGTTGAATGAAATTACAGGAATTTAAAAATGACAATCCATTTATTAATGCAGAAAGAGCAAACAAGATTTTGAAGATTCTGAGCATCACTTTTCAGGGGAACGAACCAAAAGACATAGTAGCCAAAAAGCTTCACAATTTGGATTATGATCCAAAAAAAACTGCCATATTCGCATTGGGAAAAGCTGCAGAATCAATGTCTAATGGATTACGAGAAACAAAATTCAGAAGTTCAAAATTGAAAATTGTCATCGCTCCCTTCGACATAAACTCCTTAGACAAGGATTTCCGGATATACAGGGGAAATCATCCGGTCCCCCTAACAGATTCATACAAATCAACGCGTGAAATTATTCGTATTTTACAGAATGCAGAAGAAGAAAATCTGATAGTCCTTCTTTCTGGAGGGGCTTCTTCACTGTTTGAATTGCCTGAAAATGGAATCGAGGATCAAACATTCTCCGATATTACAAAATGTTTGCTGGATGCAGGCACAGATATCGAATCCTTTAATGCATTGAGATGCGGAATTTCTTCCATTAAGTGCGGGAAGATTCTACCGAAATTAAAATTTAATAAATACAAGGTTCTGCTAATATCTGACGTTCCTTCAAACGAATTATATCTCATCGGTTCAAACCCCTTTGCAGTACACAAATTTGACTTTGACAACATCAAAAGTTCCTGCTTGCCTGAAAACATTAATTTCACCACTAATAGTAACGCACAGCAGTATATGCATAAAACAAGCATGGAACTTATCCTCAGTGGAAATATGTTTGCAGATTCTTTAAGTGGAAATATAAAAAGCAATTATAGTTCTGAGGAGGTTGTTGATCTAGGACAAATTCTCATGGGGGACATCAAGATCATCTCTGCGAAACTACCACAAATGCTGAGGAAAATATTTTCAGATAAGGGAAAACCTTTCTGGTTCATAGGCTTCGGGGAATCAACAGCCGAGGTCAGAGGTAATGGAAAAGGCGGTAGAAACACTGAACTGTCAATGAGAATAATGATGGAAATGAATGAGAACGAAATATTTTCTGTAATGTCGGTAGCAACGGATGGTGACGATGGGAATAGCGGGTTGATGGGAATGGTTGCAGATAACCGTCTAAAAAGAAAAACATCGCATGAGGATTTCAAATATTTTCTTGATAGTAGCGATTCTGCGGGTTTTGCTAGAAAATATTCTGTTCAAGTTGAATCAGGATTTACCGGAACAAATGTTTCTGATATTATAATTGGATATTATGGTGGGATAAATGAAAGTATTACTGGGTAAAGGCAAAGGCGGTTACATTGATGAAGATAAAAATCTGATCTATATGGGAAAGGACACAATTCAAATTCCCTTTAACATTTCAGTTAGGAGTGGAGATATAATAAAGATCAAGGGGAATGAATATCTTATTTCAGATGGAATTCCATACGATTTTAATTCTGTTGGTCTCAGAGGGGCACAAATTATTAATTCCAAAGATTCTGCAGCAATTGTTTCAGCATCAGGGATATCCAACGGTTCAATAGTCCTCGAATCCGGTATTGGTTCCGGAGCTTTAACCGTTCAGATAGGTCGGGTGATCGGAGAAAAAGGACTGATAGTCGGTATAGATAGGGACAAAAATACAGAGGCAATAGTGAGAAGGAATATGCAATTATTCAACACGAGGACAGAATTGGAGTTCCACAATACCGATATTAATGAATATGATTTTACATCAGAGAAAAGGAAATTTGACGCAATTTTTCTGGATATTCCAGATCCATGGCTATGCATGAAAAACGTTATCGGTTCTCTAAAAATGGGATCAAGAATCATTACCTACCTGCCAAACTTCGATCAGGTTGAAAACACCGTATTGGAAATGGAACGAAATAATTTGTATGTTATTGAAACATTTGAACTCATTAAGAGAAATCTTCTTGTGAGAAAGGATGCAAC
>JAJZJZ010000019.1 GCA_021809755.1 Thermoplasmata archaeon | reverse complement strand
TTATGTGCACGTTTTATTAGGAGCCCTATGGACAGGGGTCGATATCTTTCTGGGTCTCATATTTTCTTCTGTTATTAAAACAATAAATAAGGCTACAAAAATAAATATTGCAAGAGGAATGATACCGATGACTTTATTTTTTATTCCCACAGTTTCTATTGTTGTTCCAGCTGCAGGATATGTACTCGCCACTCGCGAGGGCATATTTAGTTTCACTTCCAATATTTTCATAGCGATAATTATAATCGGCATACTTCTTGTAATGACTGGATTTCTAACAATAGTCCCAGTTACATGGAAATTTTCAAAAGAACTTTCTAAGGAAAATCCAGATAAAGAAAAAATTTCAAAAAGCATGAATATCATTTCCAAAGGGGCGTTTATACAAATGTTCTTCCAGATGGCAATCATAAGTTTGATGGCCTATATTGTAGTTTTCCCTTGAAGACAATATATTCAATCAGAAGACAGAAATAACTCTTCTGATTGCCTATTGAATTGTACCTCGGTGTTATGATGCTTATTGAAGTCAAAAGAACCTTTAAGATAAGTATTTCCTGTCAATTCCACAAACTCATCCAATAGATGTTTGTCCATTGAGCCTATCATTATTGATGGCCCTGTATCAGCGTTGAGGTATATCCCTTCATTTTTCTTTTGAAAATCAAGGATTTTTTTTAGGAGTAAAATGCTTTCAGGGGTTTGAACTAAGAGACCCCCTGATAGGAGTACAGAATGGAGATTCAGTGAATCTGTTTGTCCTCGTTTAAGAAGATATTCATCTTTAAAGTTATTTTCCACGGCTTCATGAAGTGCACTATATTTCTCATTTATCCAACTATTATAAAATATGGATTTTACTGCAGTGTCATGTGCCTTATCTGTGGCAATGTTCTGAGGGTTTGGGAATATTCCATAATAAAATTTCATTGGATTATCTCTTAATTTTACAGCAAAACTCTGGTCGGGATTGATTCCAGGGTAAGACAACCAGAGTGAAAGTCCATTTATGCAAGCTCTTGTCCCCGATCCGGAGACGAGTCTCGCGAATCTTGATGCCATGGAAACCTTTTTTTCATTATTTGGAAATATATTCTCTACGAGCGATAATGCAACTGCCGCAGCAACAGCTGATGATTCACTCATTCCCTTTGCATTTTCATAACGCCTGAATCTCCTCACATTGAATTGAAAACTACCATGCAGGTTAAACCTTTTTCTGAAGTAATTCAATGCTTTCTCTGCTTTTGTGTTATAAATATTTGAAGTTTCACCATCAAGTCTTACAAAATCCATGCCATCTTGCTTAAGATATCTGCAGGAAGAGATGCAGTATGAAAAATCTGTGTTAAATGAAACAGAAGGGTTAAAAGCAATCTTTTCTATGTTATCGTAAAATCCCAAAAATTTTTCAAAGGCCTTGATAGGATAAGCTGTGGCGGTTACAGTTCTCCGATCCTCAACAGCGGGATACTCGTATGTGATCTCTTCATACGCCCCCGTTTCAATAAGAGAATTCTTTATGTTTTCACCTTTCATCCTTATTTCATCATTATTCAACTTAAACTTCGCCTCGGATATATCCTAAAATTTTATCCCTTGATCGAAGGTAATCTGTCATGTCAAAAGTTTTGACGTTATGGGTTTCACAGAATTCTAGTGATTTCTTCATTACCTCTCTGTATTCAAAAATATGTGCAGAAAGCCTCGATCCATGTGATTTCGGATGGGTAAACCTAGAACGCGCCTCTAAATGTTCTTTATGTTCTTTCTCGTTCTGAATATAAAGATATATAGGTAACACAGAATCATTGAATTTTGTGATAAAATCCGGATAAAAATACAAGGTTTCAATTATAATCTTCTCTCCGTTTTTGTCTGCTCTTTCTATAACTTTCTCTATTCCCCTATTCATAATTTCAGTTTGTTTAAGGAAGCCTGAAATTATATTCTCACGGGTTTTTTCCCCAAAATATTGCCATGAATCATAAACACTAGACATGGCAATCTTATATTCCTCACCTAAAAAAGGTCTAAGAAACTCACGGAGATAATCTCCAGAGAGAACAATGTCAAATTCTAATTCATGGGCCAGATATCCAGAAATACTTGATTTTCCAACGCCTGGGACTCCTCCTATTAGGATTATAGTTTTATCCAAAGATTCAGAGCCCATATTAATTTGAGATAAACAACTTGGATTTTATCATTTCCATTTCATAGTTAGAAAGTCGGTTACTTAATTTTATCCGATCTTTCATAGAAACTTCTTATCTGGGATGAAGATTTCTCACAAATAATTAATAAGGAACTCACAGATCATATAAAAAAAGCGTTTGGCATGATCCGATTAATGACCGTTCAAAGTTCTCTGCATGATAAATTCCTAAAGGAAGCAGGTAATAGCAACTTTATGATTCAGGATCATTATTTGTCTCAGAGAACTGGGATGCCTGCTATAATGAGGTGGTTGTTTGGGTAAACATCTGGTATGTCCGTACTGTAAATCAGACAATGTAATTGGATCTCTTCTCATGGTCTATGGTACCTACAGGTGCCTGGAATGTGGTTACCAGGGGTCATTCATAATAGAAATGGATGATCGGAATTATGAGAAATTCCTTATGGAAAAGAATGATGATCCACCAAAAGATTAGACTTAAAGTTATTAAAAAATTATGGAATGGGATTAGGATATATGGAAAATAGACTATTCTTCATAAACCACATTTCCTTCAGCTATCACTGTCACAGGGTGAGAAGCCATTGAGAACGGGTCACCATTCCATAAAACCATTGAAGGGATAAAACCTGGTTTGATATTCCCAAGATTACTAACTCCCAGAATTTCTGCAGCTTCTGAAGTAAGTTTAGAAATAGCCTCTGCCTTTTCCATACCAAATCTCAGGAAATGTCTCATTGTTAGGAAGAGATTTCTTTGAAGAATAACAGGATGATCACTCATCATTGAAAATTTCACGCCAGACTTCATTAAATATTCTACGTTTCTCCAGGATTCATGCTTCAATTCCACCTTATAAGGTAAACTGTCCATTGGTCCATATACTATTGGAATTCCGCTATTTTTAATTCTGTTAAAGACAGCTAAATTATGCAGATCCATGCCATGATTCAACACAACCTTAAGGTTAAATTCATTTTTTAGAGAAATGAGTAAATTTGCATCATCCTCTTTGTGGGTATGAACCATAAGCTTGTACTTACCCTGAAGAATATCTATAAAAACTTCTGTTAGAGGTTCTATTTCGTCCATATCCTTAATATCTTTTTTCATAAGGTTGATAGCCTTTTGCGCTGAGTATAAACTCTGCCTCAAAAGTGCTGCTGCACCCATTCTGGTTGAGGGTCTGGTCCCCTTCCATGATGTTGTGCTCCTTGGATTATAACCCAACGCCATCTTAATTCCAATGTCCATTACAAAAGCATCGCTTATGTTAGACTTGAAATTCCTGATTAATGAGGCTCTACCGCCAAGGGTATTTCCACTCCCTGGCAAAACTGTGGAATATAATACCCCAGATTCAACAGACTCCTTAAATGCTGAATCATCCATATAAACACTGTCAACAGCTCGTACCAGAGGGAACAAATTCTCCATCTGTTCGTTTGATTCATCCTCAGCTGACGGCTCTCCTGATCTAACCATTCCAATGTGACTATGCGAATCAATAAAAGCAGGAGTCACTATTCCTTCTCCGAGAAATTCTCCATCAGACGGTTTCCTTTCCTCGATAGCAGTAATTTTATCATCAAATAATATGTATTTATCCTTTAGAGCTGTTTTTCCATCATATAATAGACTTGCTTTTACGTATTTCATCTAATATAAAGTAAATTTTCCTTAATATGTTTATTCCCTCTTAAATTTTCAATCGCTACTTATCTTTTTTATCGTTTATGGAATCAAGAAGTTTAATATTACTAAAATCGCAAAGCATAAAATTGTCTACCACCACTCTCGTATCTGTCCTCTCCACCTCTTCGAGAGACATCATATATCTCATATTCTCCTTGTAAGTTTCTTGGTCCTTATTCAATGTTATCATAACAAAATCAATTTCTCCTAGTATCTCCAATAATGTGATAAGACCTGACACATTTTTTAACTTTGTGGATAACCGGTCTGTATAGCTTTTACCATATTTTGCTCTCACGAAGGTCACAGCAAGAAAATTAAGACCAAATTTTGAATAATCTATAACAGGTATGAACCTTTTTATTACATTTTGCTCTCTCAACTTTTTTATTCTCTTACTGATTGCGGATGGAGAGTTTATTCCACACAATTTACCTATTTCCTTCAAGGAAGTATCGCTATCTTTAGACATAATATCCAAAATTTTTAAATCTACAATATCCATATGAATTCAGTATTCTATATTAAATTCCTATTTAACAATTATGTAAACTTATTTCCTTCCATAATAATTTCTTGGAAATAATTTTCTTATACATTTCATTTTAGAGCATTTCGAAAAAATGTTTAAATGCAAGTTTTCCGTAATGATTTACATGTCGTCTGTCAAGTATTTAAAAAAGGACAGTGGAGGACTATTTACTGGGATTTTTCAAGGATTAGCATATGTCGCACCAGCAGCAACAGCAGCTTCTTTCTTTGTAGTAGAGGCTGGATTTGTTGGGGCATCAGTTCCATTAACATTTATTCTTGCTACATTGGGAGTCGCATCAGCCATGTATATGAACTATTCCTTTGCTAAAAGGATTAGCCATGCCGGAGGTTATTATTCTTACATTTCAGCAGGATTGGGAGGGAGATTGGGAGGATTTGGAGCACTCCTTTATTATACCAACGTCTTGGGAGCGCTCGTTGGATTTTCAACGCTTTTCTTTGCTGGAGTTACATGGCCATTGATACCGCAATTAGCTTCAAACCCATATGGATGGATTCCACTTGCGTTCATTCCACTGGTTCTTATTTTTACTTTACTCTATTTTGGTTTAAAGCCTTCTCTCTATTATACATTAATAGGAGGAATAATCGAAGTGACAGTTCTAGTGGCTTTTTCTCTATTTATAATTCTAAGCCCATCCACTCATAATTCATTTGTTCCATTCACTTTGGATGGTAATACTGCAGGTTCTTTGGGATTCGGTACTCTTTACGCAGTTCTTGGCTTCGTAGGTCTTGGGTCAATCATTACAATATCGGAGGAACTGCACACTCCAAAGAAAGTTGTTCCAAAGGCGATCATATATGGTTTGATCATTGGGGCCGTAGTTTACATAATAAGTTCATACGCTATGGTCGTTGGATGGGGCATACAGAATATAGGCAGCTTTTCAACTTCTACAAATCCAGGATTCACAGTTATGTTCAACTATCTTGGACCGATCGGAGTAACCATATTCATTCTTATAACGTTGAATAGTTTTATTTCAAATGGAATTGCCGAGGGAAACGCATTCAGCAGAATTGGATTTGGCATGGCAAGGGATAATCTGCTTTTGCCAAAGAGCATGGCTGTAGCGGATAAAAAAACTGGTTCACCGAGAAAAATAGTACTCTTCGAAGCTTCTTTTGTCACAATCCTAAGTTTGATTTCAGGTTTACTATTTGGTCCATTCATAGGAGCAGCTGTTGTAACGACTCTTAATGGTGTCGTCCTTTATGTTGTTCATATACTTGCAAACATTTCTTTGCCGGTCTATGGAAAACAAAAAATGAAGCTGGATTTCAAGAAATGGCTTCCATTTTTGTTAGGACCTATCCCTGCAACTGCTATTTATTTGTTTGCAATTTATGGATCATTTACACCAATACCGGCTTACCCACTAAGTATATCTCTCTACCTGTTCATAATTATGCTTGTGGCTGGAATACTATTCATCATCTATCTTACTTTGAGAAGGACTCCCGAAGAGATCAGGAAGATCGGTTCAGTAGAAGCGATAGAAGAACACGAGGGAAATTGAATTGTCAATAAAGGCAATAAAAGCTGAGACAGAAGTAACGGAGGAAGACTCAAATGAGTTGAAGGCAACAGTTCAATCTGTTATACAATCTATAAGAAACGAAGGGGATAAAGCTGTTTCTGAATTCACAAAGAAATTTGATGGGATAGACCTTAAGAAATTCCTCTTATCAGATTCTGAAATAGAAAAAAAAATATCCAATCTTGAGCCATCAACTAAGGAATTAATCGACACAAATATTTCCAGAATCAGAAAATTTGCTGAGTTCCAGATGGGAATGTACAAAGAAATGCAGCTTGAGGTTGATGGAGGAGGAACTGTTTTGGGACAGAGGATAATTCCTATAAAAGCGGTAGGAGTATATGTACCCGCAGGCAGATTTCCACTTCTTTCTTCGGCTTTAATGGGTATAATCCCTGCAAAAGTCGCAGGGGTCAAAAGGATTGTTGCAATGACACCACCAGGGAAAGGAAGGCCAGATCCAGCTGTGTTATATGGAATGTTAAAGGCAGGGGCTGATGAAATTTATACAATAGGTGGAATACAGGCCATCGCTGCTATGGCATACGGGACAGAATCCATTAGGCCTGTTGACAAGATAATAGGCCCAGGAAACAAATTCGTGAATGAGGCTAAGAGACAAGTTTTTGGTCGTGTTGGAATTGACCTATTGGCTGGACCGAGCGAGGTATTAATTCTTGCTGATGAATCAGCCTGCACTGAAAAGGTAGTCTATGATCTTCTTGCCCAAGCAGAGCATGATACCGCCGCGAGAAGTTGCCTCATCACAAATTCAAGAAGTCTTGCCAATGATGTTATAGATAAAATGGAATATTATATAAGCACTCTTGAAACTAAAGAAATCCTCAAGGAATCATGGGCAAATAAGGGTAGTATTCTCCTCTGTGACACAATAAATGAGGCAATAGAAGCAGCCAATGATTATGCACCTGAGCATTTGGAACTGCACCTATCTCCAGAAAACAAAGAACTTGCATTTAGTAAACTGTATAATTTTGGTTCTCTATTTATGAATGAGGATACCCCGGTTGTCTTCTCAGATAAACTCATAGGCACAAACCACACGCTTCCCACAAACAGAGCTGCCAGATATACTGGTGGATTAAGTGTGGGGGCTTTTATAAAGATATTGACATATCAGGAGGTCATTAAAAAGGAATCATTATACAATCTTGCAGACCGTGCACAGAGACAGAGTAAATTAGAGGGTCTTGCAGGGCATGCAAAATCAGCTGAACTGCGGACTAAAATCAGGGATCAGGAAATAATAGTATGAAGTGATTAATAATGATGAATAGTAACAAATGGGGAAGCATTATGGAGGCCCCTAACATTAAGGTAAACCCTCCAGGTCCAATATCTACAGGAATGCTCAGGGAGCAAGATCTTTTAGAAACTGAATCCAGATCATACACAAAGATTTTCAGGACGGCCTTTGATTTTGGACGAAATGCTACGATAGTAGATATGGACGGAAACGTTTTCATCGACTTATTTGCTGGGGTCAGCGTTATTAACATGGGTCATGGAAATCCGGATGTAATTAATGCAATAAAAAATCAAGCTGATAAATTAACACACATCACTGAAGTTCCCACGGAAGCTAGGATTTCTTTCCTTAAAACGCTTGATTCTACGCTTCCTGGTAAAATGAAGGGGAAATCAAAGATTTTTACCACAGTAACAGGGGGTGATGCCTGTGAATTGGCAATACAAATGGCCCGATTTAAAACCGGGAAAAAGGTAATCGTTGCATTCGGAGGTTCATATCATGGCATTGCAGGAAATATAGTTTCAACAACGGCAAACCCTCATTATAGAGAATACTCTGGAAACGATTATATCAATACTTATCATCTTCCATACCCATACCCATATAGATTCCCGCAAAAGGTTGAACCTGAAGAAATGTCAAAAATAGTTGTTGAAAATTTGGAGAATCTCATAACAGATCCTTACTCAGGTATAGGCGGCATTGCAGGAGTGATAGTTGAACCTGTTCAGGGAGAAGGTGGATACATTGTGCCACCTAAGAATTTCTTGCCACTTTTAAGAGAAGTTACGGAAAAGTACAATGTGCCATTAATAGTTGATGAAGTTCAAACAGGTATAGGTAGAACAGGGAAAATTTGGGCTTCTGAGCATTACAATATAACCCCTGATATTATGACAATTTCAAAGAGTGTGGGAGGCGGAATACCAATATCCATGATTGCCTATAATCAGGATTATGATAAGGATATTCCATCAGGTTTTCATCTTGGTACATACAGAGCAAATCCACTTGGTTTAGCCGCAGGTAATGTGATTCTTCAGAAATTAAAAAACGAATCATTCATGGCAGAGGTTCGAAAGAAAGGGCAATATGTTATGGAAAGCCTAAAAAAACTTGAGTCTGAAAACAAACATGTTGGAGATATACGAGGATTAGGATTCATGATCGGAGTAGAGTTTGTCAAGAACAAAAAGACAAAAGAACCATATGGGGATTTGGCGCAGAAGATTAAGACAGAAATGTTCAACAGGGGAGTGTTAATACATACCTGTGGTCACTACGCAAATGTTATCCGATTTATGGCTCCCTTAACAATTGAACAGAAACTCCTGGAAAGGTCCCTTGATATATTTGCAGAAGTGGTAAATAACATTTCAAAGTCAAATTAATCTCCTTTCCACATGGAGATTTCATTCGAATTAGAGATTTCGGTATTATAAGTTAATCAAAATTTGTATTTCCGGTTCTGAGAAAGTTTGGTTGCATTATGAATACAAGCAATAATATAGCGAATAACATAGCGAAAATGAAACCTGTAGACATTAGATATGAGTTAATATTGTTCTGTCCATCGAAAAGGAAGAATAAACCATCTATGCCCGCAAGTAGTACTGAGAAAAAAAGACCAAGAGCGCTCATCAATATTTTCCTCTCTCCGGTTCCAGCAGATATGAAGAGAATGCCTATGGATAACAATCCAATAAGTATTCCAATGAACATATGAGCCATGACTATGGGGAAACCTCCGTATGGGCCGTATCCCATCATCATAAAAGTGGACATAACTGGAATAACCACGAAAAGATTAATGTACATTCCTAGAAAGAATTGAATAAACAGTAAAAGAAAAAGTATAAACAGCATGGATGTCAAACCATTGGTCATCATTTTCTTCATTGCTATCATGGAGAAATAGAAGGGGTGAGAATTTATTAACTTTATGTTTGTTAATCAAAGTAGCTAATTTTGCGTGGAAGCCTGTAATTTAAAGACAAATCAAGGCTTTGTAGGAACAATCATAAGAATCCTTAATTCAATTAAAAGTGAAGTCCCAGCGTTATCTGGGGAGAAGTCATTAATAGAAATTGGGTTGTAAGACCTCACTTAAATTTAGCATATGACTATATGATGCCTATCAGGAAGTGAACCAAAAACAGGTTTCATAACTTTTTTCCGGTTTTAGAAATTTCTGATACATAATGCAAGTGAAATGCAAGCATGTATCTAAAAAAAGTTACAATATTTCCGCCGATAAATTAAAAACATTGATATTTGGATAAAAAAAAGAGCGGGGTAAATTTCATCCCCCTCAACAGCAAGTTTGGTATTACACTAATCAGATTGCATGAAGAAATATGGAGAAATTCTCCTACTTAAGGCTGTTTTTTTATCATGGATACTTTCCTCATTTTAGGGAGAGACATTGGATTTATCACTTTTCATATCGCTGTTGCATCTTATAATTTCTTCAGCCATTCGGTTAGAGTCCTGAGTGTTAATTTTTCTCAAGTTTTCAACGATGAATAATCTGTCCTCATGTGTTCTGTTTTGGCTAAGTTTGTACTTTGCATATATCTTGTCTATTTTTATGGTGAAACCTTTTACGCCTTTAGACATTTTTGAATAATATGGTTCTTGCATTTTTTCCCTTAAGTCCGTGTCTATCTCATAATATTCAAGTATTTTATTCAGGATATCAATATTCTTTTCATTATCAATTGTTTTAAAATATCCTTCGAGATGGGCAGTCATATAATCCCAAGTCGGAACCGCTTCTTTTGCTCTGTACCACTTTGGAGATATATAATAATGCGGTCCATTAAATATTGCGAGCACCCTCTTTTCATTTGCAATCTTCCAATGACTATTGGCTATGGCAAAATGCCCATAAAGATTCAATATTCCGTCATTCTCCTCAAGTAGCAAAGGTACATGTGTTACCTGAAATCCACTATCGGAATATGATATGATCATTCCAAAACTGTTTTCTTTTACAAATCTTATTATTTCCTCTCTATCTTTTATCTCAAATTCAGTGGGAATATACATAAGATTTCATTAACACCAGATATAATAATATTCTTATTCAGAGTTCATTCTTATTAAGTAAATAATGAGATGAGAACGAAAGAATATAGACCAATGGAAATATAATGAAACCGAATATTAAGGAGATATCTGCTAAATCCAGGGGAATGGAGTATCCAAATTGTAGGATAGCGGTGAAGTGAGCAGGTTGTAAGGAACTTAATATGGCGATAACTGCAAGTAAAACACCTATCTTAATTGCAATTACAACTTCATGAAAAATATAATAGAGATCGATAAAGCCTATAATAACGGCAATTATTGAAAGATAAGTGAGGTATAATGGCACAAGGGAAAATATTCTAAGGTCAACTGTTCCAATAACAATAAACAAAATAGAAAGTGAAAGTGAAACTTGGAGTATTTTGATCCTTATCAATTAAGATCTCCAAGATCCATACCTCTATTTCCCCTCTTTCTCTTCATGGCAGTATTTATTGTAGTTTCATCAAAACCCTGAGGAAGGCCCTTACCGTTGAAATAATCATAGAGAATAAATTTCAGAACATTCATGTAGGTAAACTTAAGGATCAATCCGAAAACAATTAGAATTATTCCAACTGCAAGTATTAGGAGTATGAAAACCAAAGGTAAAGCTAAGGATCCCATAATGAATATGGAGCCAATTATTAAGAAAAAGCCAAGCAATATGAATATTAATGTATAAAGATCAACATATGCAACACCACCAAAGGTCATGCCGAAATTTCTTCTTATTGTATGAATGCTGCTCTCTATTGCCTTTATGGGTCCAACCTTTTCTTCAAGAATTGCCGGTACTGCAAAAAATGTTGCGATGGTTATGGTAAGTGCTCCTATTACACCAATAAGCATTCCTGCAATTCCTCTTATTCTTGATTCTATAGCCCGAATTATTGTAACTATTATTGTATAGAAGATAGCCCATTCCAGAGCATATTTTTTGTATTCCCATGTTTTTGAAAGTGCAGTTCTGAACGAGATAGGACTTCCAGAATTAAATGAACGATACGCTATTAGCATAGCTAAAAGGAAATAAGTGGTTGTAAACATAACTACAATGGAGGCTATAAAGAAAGCTAAAATGAACGTTATATCTATTGAATTGGAAACGGTGGTGGAAAACCCAAAGAAAACCATGAACATTGTAAATAGAAATATAAAAACTCCTAAAAGGCCTGACGCTATTGGAAAAATGTACATGCTCTTGTCCTTTGAAACACTCTGTCTAACTTCCTTTGCCAATCGCCAACCTGCCCTTAGTCTCTCAAACATATTTTCCTGTAATGCAATTACAAATTTATCTTTTCTTTTTTTAAGCTGTTGTAAAGTGTTAGATATTCTCCATCCTTCTATCAAGCGGAACAGTTGAAGTGCCATGCTTTATGCTCATTCCTGTAATAGATCACTTCTCGATTAATGACCCAAATGATGTAAATTTCATATCCATTCATGTTAAACACATAAAAATAAAGGGCTAAACCATGATTTAATGGTGTTTTGGATGATTAGACCTATAAAGTTTCAAGAGGTCTTCACTAAATATAATCTGGCGTCCACACAATTTAATGGTCAATTTTTTCCATTTAAACAGGAAAGTATCCTAACATAGGATAAAATAAGTATAAAGTTATCCTGGATGAGGATAATATTTAAACTTAATATTAAAAACGGCTTATGATAGAGAGGACATGGCCCACTGAAAAATAGAATTGTATATTCAATACTCACATGAAAGGTTGATGAACCAAGATTAAAGAATGGAAATTTTGTTCATTCTTTTTCATTGGAGTAAGTGTTAAATTTCTTTTGTGGTTTGTCTTTCATATATCTTTCTGTCACAGCTACCCACGTGAAAAAACAGCCATCTACTATACCCTCATCATCCATTTACTCACCTCTAAGATATTTTCCATAGAATGAAAGTGTTTTGTTCCATGCGTCTGACGCAGCTTCTTTATGATAACTCATTCCACTATCATTAAAAAATGCATGGAATGTGCCCGGATATATTTTCATCATGAAATCTGGTTTGTATTTAACCACGGCATCCATAAGTGTCGGGAGACCGGTGTTAATTGAACTGTCTTCTCCTGCATATATTCCGAATATTGCTCCTTTGATTTTCGAAACATCGTCTATATTACGGGGATTAGCTCCATAAAATATGACGGACGCATCAAACTGTTTCTGGGTAGACAACTGAAATGCAAGGCCTCCTCCCATGCAGAACCCAACAACTCCTTTTTTTACATTGCTTCCCTTGAACGAAACCTCATAAAGTTCCTCTAAATCCTTGATCATTCTCTTCTCAATGCTTTCCCTTCCAAGCATGATTGAATTTATAATTTTCTTTGACTTATCAGAAGCTTTGGAAAGAAGCTCTTCCATTGCCTTTGGATCCCTTCTCTTTTCCGGTGGCAGGCTCCATATTGGTCTCATGGCATCCATTAAATTTTCCTCAGTAAATAGTTCTTTTTCATCTGGCCTGGAATATAGGTCTGGTGCAACCGCAGAATATCCTTCACCTGCAAGTCTTCTGCAGACATTCTTCACAAATTCTGTCAATCCCCAGATTTCAGATATTACAATTATCTTTGGTACATTTTCCTTTTTTGACGGTTTGGTAATAAAATAATCTATCATACTCCCATCAAAAGTCTTGTATTTTCCATTTTCTTCATTAACATTGTCCATAATATCTTTAGTTATACATGTGTAAAAACTTTTTCATTAATTCTCAAATGAAAATGTATTATTACCCCAATTGACATGGTACCTTGTTTATTATGGAATGCGAAATGTGCGGAAAGAAGGTACAAAAGTTGACTAAAATGCGCATAGATGGCGCTATACTTTCTGTCTGCGATAGTTGTTCCAAATTCGGAACTCCTATAACATCCATAAGGGCAACAGTTCAAAAGAAAACCGAATTCCAGGGGCAGGTCACTCTTCAGGTTAAGGAGAGACCGGTGGTTATGGGAAAACCAAGATCGCAGCAAAAGATAAGAAGAGAGGGGCAAAGGGGCGACGAAGAGCTTGAAATAGTTCCAGATTACCATCAGATTATAAGGGAAGCCCGTGAAAAATCGGCGATGACTCAAGAAGAGCTTGCTTTAAAATTAATGGAAAAGAAACATGTTATAGCAAACATTGAACGCGGAGATCTCAAACCAGATATAAGAACGGCAAGGAAAATTGAAAAGTTGCTAAAAGTTACCTTATTGGAGGAATTTTAATCGGATGATGTAAATGGAAATTTCAGTTGGACAGAAGATTGAATTAGAAATTGACAACGAGGATCTGAATTTAGGGTTTAAGAAGTCGATTATAGTTACATGGTATCAGAAGGGATTTCCAATATATGTAGAGTTATCAATGAATAAGAGCTTATTTCTTGCTCTTAAGAAATATGCAAGTGGCAATAAGTCGCACAGTTCCATTGTATCAGTTTTTCGGAAGGGAAGAACGAAGTATGTTGTAGAGCCGGCAATAGTTATTGTAAATTATCAGGGAAATAAGAAATTAACAAGAGAAGATTAATTTAAAGTATAAAATTCAAATTTATTTTTTATAATCATAGAAGCCTTTTCCAGACTTTCTTCCAGTTATGCCTGCATCCACCATTCTTCTCAGGAGTGGTGAAGGTCTGTATTTTGGATCTCCATATTCCTTCTGAAGAATTTCCATTACATCGAGCCCAATATCAACGCCTACCATGTCAAGTAATTCCAGTGGCCCCATTGGCATTCCTGCTCCAAGTTTCATTGCAGTATCCACATCTTCTCTCTTTGCAACACCCTCATCGAAGGCAATTGCAGCCTCATTTAACATTGGAACAAGTATCCGGTTAACAAGAAAACCTGGAACCTCCTTTACTTTAATTGGCTTCATCTTGGTTCTGTGGTTTACAAGTAAGGAATAGAATTCGAAAATTTTATTCTCAGTGTCATCTGAAGTCTGAACCGCTTTCACTATTTCTATGAGTGGTAGAGTGTAAGGCGGATTGAAAAAATGTGTGAGGATAACTCTTTCTGGATTTTTTGTATATGAGGCAAGTTTGGTAATACTTAATGAAGAAGAATTCGAAGAAATAATGCAGGTCGAATTGCAAACTGACGATAATTTCTTGAACATTTCTATCTTCACATCTACTTTTTCAAAGACTGCCTCCACAACGTGATCACAATTTCCCAGTTCTGAGAAATCTGTTGTAGGATGAAGTTTTGTCAACGCTTCATCCATCATCTTCTCATTAAAGTCTTCGGAAAGTCTTTTCTCAATTTCTCTTTTTTGCTCAGGGAGTAATTGAATTCCAAGAGATTCAATCCTGTTGATCTCTTTGGAAGCTCTTGTGCTGTTATATTTTAAATTAGAGGATAATATATTCTTAATGTTTTTCAATCCTTTGTTTAATAATTCCTCGTTCTGCTCTATTATAGTTACATCAATTTTGTTGTAGGCAAAAACTTCGGCAATTGATGATCCCATCGTACCAAGACCGACTACTCCAAGCTGTTTGAACATATGCCATTATAGCGGAAAAACATAATAATTTTCCTAAATTGAAGTAATTTTTTGTATTTTATCCGATTTCATAATATTTTTATCCATGTATTCGTTAATTATATGAGGTCAATTGTATGGGCAAATTTAAAAAAGACCTGAAAGAATTAGAAGAGATTGGTGACGCGGAAGAACTTGATAAGGTTGCATTCGGAGAAGAGGATTATAGAAAAAAATCAAGGAGTAACTCTGGTCCTGTCTCGAGGAAATAGAGTAACTTCTCTTATATTGTGAATATTAAGTGCAATCTGTGTTAGTCTTTCAAGACCAAGTCCCCATCCTGCGTGCGGTGGCATTCCATATCTAAATGCACTTACGTAATATTCAAAATTTTCAGGATTTAAACCCTTTTCCTTCAACCTTTTTATGAGAACATTTGGATCGTGTACTCTCTGTGCCCCTGAGGTTATTTCAAGTTCTTTATATTGGAGATCAAATGATTTAGTGAACCTTTGATCATCATCCCTCTGCATGGTGTAGAAAGGTCTTACCTGTTCTGGCCATCCAGTAATAAAGTAAAATCCATCCATCTTTGATCCTATTATCTTTAGATGTTCTGACGAGAAATCATCTCCAAAATTAAATTTCACGTTGTTCTCTTCCAATATCTTAATTCCCTCTGTATATTCCATCCTGGGGAATGGTTTCTTAGGAACCACAATTTTATAGCCCAGAGTCTCCAGTTCTTTTCCCATTTTATCCATTAATTCGGTAATTCCCTGATAAACGCATAATTCAAGCATTTGCATAGCGTCATCATCATTGGAAAATGCCATTTCAATATCTATACTCGTGAATTCATTGAGATGTCTGTTTGTATTATGTTCCTCAGCACGGAACGCTGGTCCAACTTCAAACACCTTTGGAATTCCAGCAGAAATTAGCATTTCCTTGTAAAGTTGCGGGCTTTGATTTAAAAATGCATCCTTTTCATGATATTTTACTCTGAACACTTCAGCTCCACCTTCTGTGGCAGAAGAAACAATTTTAGGTGTTTGTACTTCGACAAATCCTTCATCTGTCATTAGCTTCCGGATACCCCATAAAATTGAAGATTTAGCCCTGAAAATGATGTTGTTCTTCGGTTTTCTTAGATCGAGAATCCTGTTGTTGAATCTAGTCTCAAAATCAGCCTCAACAGGATCGGTGATGCCTAATGGAAGTGGGGTACCAGCTGGATTTAATAATGTTAAACCGGTGCATGCAATTTCCGGAGCAGATTTGCTAATACCATCCTTCTTAAAAGTGCCAGTTATCATTATAACGCTTTCTCTTGTTAACGTTGATGCCTTTTCAATTAGATTGGGTTCACCCTTAATCGTGACTTGACAAACCCCGGTTGAATCTCTCAGGATAATGAAAGTAACACTTTTCAAAATCTTAATTTCCTGGGCCCATCCAGAAATTGTTATGTTTTCTCCGCCCTTTAAATCTCCAAGATCTGCAATTGAAATTCTGCTCATTTGTGGTAATATTATTCAAACTAAAAAGGATTTCAATGACGATCGAGCCAATTTTTGAATAAACAACTAATTATGCAAAATTATAAAATCTAAGGTAAACATTAATGGCATATGTTATCAAGTAAGGTAATGGGAATAGCATTAATCTTTGTCTCCCTTACACTAGTATCCTTTTCTGGTATTTCAAATGCTCAATCATCACAGCATGTACTAATAATAAATCTTAATGAAGAGATTGACCCCGGATCTGCTACAATGATCTCTGACGCGTTGGGTTCCATAAACTCCCAGAACACTAAGGCTGTTATTATTAATATGAATACGCCCGGCGGTTTATTGGAGTGTATGCTTCAGATTGTAAGTGCTATAAATGCAACTGAACGTTCCCATATCCCCGTTTATACGTATATAGGAGAAGATTCAATCGGAGCTTCTGCAGGATCATATATTGCAATGGCAACAACACAAATATGGATGGGTAATGGGTCTGAAATCGGACCATCTACACCAATAGTTGTAGGTGGTTCAAGTTTGCAGGAGAACCATACAGAAGCTGCTATGGAAGCATTGATGACTGGTTTGGCTGCAGCACATGACAGGAATGTTACAGCTGCTGCAATTATGGTTTATAATGATCAAGCTTACAACGCCCAACAAGCCTATAACATCGGTCTAATAAATGGAATAGCACCCAATCTTTCCGCATTTATGAACAAAATGGGTCTTTCCGGCTATCCAACTGGAACCGTAAATGAAAATCTCTATGAACAATTTTTAAGTTTCATGAGTAACTCAATTGTAGACGGGTTATTCATTACATTCGGATCTCTTGCAATACTTATAGATATATATCACAGGACGGTGATTATGACGGCTCTTGGAGTAATCTTAATAGGATTGGGTTTGTTTGGGGCGCAACTCATTGGTTCATCAGTTGTAGGTATTGTATTTCTGCTACTTGGATCTGCCTTAATGTTTTTGGAAATAAAAACTCAGCACGGGATAGCTTTGCTTGGAGGTATCGCAATAGATATGGTTGGGACCATCCTAATTGCAGCGCCATACATTTCAGCTAACAGTTCAGCTTATCCGGCCAATCCCATAGGAACTACTGACTATGTTATCATTGGAATAGTGCTTTTCCTTGGGGTTGTTCTTGCTTATTATCTCCATAAATTAGGGTCATCTCTTAAGAGGAAGCCCGAAACCGGGTGGGAATCTTTGGTTTCCAGCAAAGGAACTGCGGTTACTACCATAAACCCAACAGGATGGGTAAGTATTGATGGGCAGAGATGGAAAGCTATTTCCGAGAAGGGTCTTGAAATAAAGAATGGTTCAAACATTACAGTAATAGGAATATCAGGATTAGTTCTTACAGTTAAGGAGGACAAAGTGGATGGAAGTGAACAAGGACACTGAATACATTCTTGGATTTGACATAGGAGGAACCAAGATTTCAGGTATTTTGTCGGATATTGAGGGAAATGTCAAGAGTTCATCCAGAAGGTTGACTGTTAAACACATGGGCAAGGATAGGGTTCTAAAGGATATTGAAGAAATAGGCAATTCAATGATTAACGAGACTGGAATTTATCCGCAAAAGGTTTCAATAGTTTTTGCAGGTCTTGTTGATTCAGATCTTGGGAGGATTATCTCTTCTCCCAATCTATTTGGATTGTCAGATTTCAACATTGTTAGGGATGTGAAAAAAATCTTCTCTCTGGAAACAATTTTAGAAAATGATGCAACAGCTGCAGCTATTTCTGAAAAGGTTTTTGGAAAGGGGAAAAACATGGATAATTTCATCTATATCTCTCTGAGTACGGGAATTGGCGGAGGCATTTTCGCCAATGGTAAGCTTGTACGAGGGAATAATGGGCTTGCAGGAGAAATTGGACATTGTATAATACTCCCGGACGGGCCGGTATGTGGCTGTGGAAGAAGAGGGTGTATAGAGGCTCTTGCTGGGGGAAAAGCCATAGCAAGAAAGATAATGGAAAACCGAACAATGTTACGCGAATCTCAATTTTTTTCTTCAATACCACCAGGCAAGATAACTGCTAAACACATGTTTGAGGGTGTAAAAAAAGGAGATATGTATGCCCAATTAATATTAGAAGAAACTATATTTTATCTATCGACTGCAATTTCCAATCTTATCTGCTCATATGACCCAGAAGCAATTATCATAGGAGGAGGGATGAGCCTTGCAGGAAATTTGCTTCTTACACCTCTAAAGCAATCAATTGACGAAAGCCTTAAAGGTATGTATAGGGATGTAAAAATCATTAAGTCAGATCCTGATACTGGAAGGCTAGCACCCGTTGCTGTATCCAAATTCAAATAAAACCATTAATCAATTAGAAAATAAAGTAAAAACAACATTATTAAAAGAAAACAATTTAATAGAATTATTAAATTCTAAGGCCTCCAGCTTCTATTTCATGTATTCTCTCATGCTCTTCTATTTCCATCAGTTCAGTTGAATGAAAATTATGTTTATCGCAGTGATGGATTATTATGCCACTCTTTGGGTGTTTTTCTCTTCTCCAGAATGTCATAATATTATGAATAAATAACAGTTAATAAATTTTAGTATTTTAAGGATTGACGATTGTTTTAAGACATAGAATGCCATTAAATCTCCTCTAACGATCAAGATGTTGTCTCATAAAGAACTCGAAGATTCAGTAGTTTGTTTACTCGATATTAAACCATAAGAGGATAATTTTATAAAATTAAAAGTTTAGTTTTATCTAATTTATGATTTCATTGAGGTATAATTCCATAAAAATAAGAAAGCTATTTTTCCTCTAGGTTTGCCAGTTTAACTAAGAAGCGTTTAACTATCAACCCTCTTAAGTATCAATATCGGGCAATTAAACATTTTATCGACATGGTCTCACTAATTTACCCGGCCCCATTGAGCCGATATGAATTGTCTCGTGTGCATAAACTTGTTTCAGGTCAGGTGATTTAAAGCTATGCTCATCGCAATAATATACTGGGATTCCACTATGTGGATGCTTTTCTATTCTCCAAAAAGACATATGAGACATATGAATGTTAACAAATACATATAGAATAATTTTTCCCTATAAAAATAAATAGAACACAAAACAAGAAAAAGCCATAAGAATAAAATGAAAGAATGGAAACATATAGATAATCTCTAAACACAATATTCTTCATGAAACGATCTGATTACACCCATCCCTTCTAATACTCTCGAATTCCATCTATTGCGCTATGATAAAATGCAATATAATCCTTAATTGGCTTGAATTCATCGTTAGGTTCTGAATACTGCCAAACAGAATCCTTAAATTCTTTATTTTAAAAGAGCCGCCGACGGGGTTCGATCCCGCGACCTTGTGCTTACCAAGCACACGCTCTACCAGGCTGAGCTACGACGGCCGTGTATCCGTAATGCCTCCAGATTAATAAAACTTTTAAAATAGTTAATTCTGAATTTTTGAAGAACAATCGCCGGTTCCACGGTTAGAGGTAATAACTTAACAAATCATTTGGCTCTTTGAGAATATTAATAAAGTTGATTGTATGACGGTATATTAATATGGAATATGATTTTGATACTATAGTCATAGGTGCAGGGACAGGTGGATTATCCGCCGGAGCTTCACTGAAGAACGCAGGTTCGAATTATATCATTTTAGAAAAGAAACCGGAGATAGGTTTACCTGTTAGATCAACTGGAGCTGTTTCTTTGGAATGGGTAAACAAAATAGGGATGCCTAAGGAAAAGAAAATCATCTCTTCAGAAATATTTGGAATGGATTTCAGGACATTTGGCGGGAATCACATACCTTTAAAATTCGATAAGCCGGTTGGTCTTGTATATGATTTTACAAAGTACGAAAAATATCTTGCAGATGAATTCGCCGGAAAACTAAATATTAGAATGAATGAAAGGGTATTATCAGTTCAGGGAAATGAAGTAACCACAGATAAGGAAAAAATGACTGCTAGGAATTTTATTATGGCGGCCGGGCCACAATCCAATTTAGGACCGAAACTTGGAAAAACACAGGCACTGGTAGCTTATGAAGAGACCAGAGAACTTCCAAAGAGGGATGATTTTCAAATGATTCTTTGGTTTAGTAACCTTGCACCCGGAGGATATTTCTGGGATTTTGCCGAAAGCGATACTACAAGGAAAATTGGTGTGTGCTATTACCCAATAGAACCATCACAACCCAAAGCTGTGCTTGAAAAATTCACTGAAAAATTTCCAGAAGTTCGTGGAAAGATGCTTCACAACATGGCTCACCAGATACCTCTTACTGCTCCATTGGAAAAGGTAGTAGATGGAAACAGGATGATGGTTGGTGATATGGTGAATGCGGTTCTTAATACCACCGCAGGAGGGCTGCAGGGGGCTTTCTGGTCAGGAAAGGTAGCCGGAGAAGCAGCATCCAATAATGATCCCAATCTATATCAAAAAACATGGACTGAAAGTATCTACCCGTGGCTTAAGAAACATAATGACTTGCACATGAAACTTCACAGAGATGGTGAAAAATCCATATCCAAATACATTACAATTGCTAAAGTTATGCCTAAATCAGTAAAGAAAAAAATATTTGGTGGATTATAGAAATCTTATTTTTAAGGATAACCAAAGTAATATTAGCACCATGGTTATGCAATTGATTACATGTATTCCAATGATCAGGATGAAGAAGAACTTGATGAAGAACTCACTCTATCTAGGCTCATCAATACATGGGACAGCTTCTTTCAAAAATATGATTATTATAGTGAAGTTGGAAAACTTACATCACATTATCCTTCAGAAAAAAGTTTGTATGTATCATACAACAAATTAGAAGAGTTTGATGAAGAATTTGCAAGAGAAATTTTAGAAAATCCACTTGAAGTAATATCCGCAGGAGAAAAAAAGATAAAAGAATATGCAAGAATTGAGAGAGAAACCATTCACGGCAGGGAAAAGGATGTAGTTCGAATAAATCTTAGAATTATTGATCTTCCAGAGGATATTAGATTTGAAATACGGAATATAAGGAGCCCAGAGGTTGGTAAACTTATAAGTGTTACAGGAATTATAAGAAAGAATACTGAGGTTCTACCAAGAATAATGAATGCTTGCTTCGAATGCACGGTATGTGGCCACAGATTTTTTATTTCACAGGGAAAGGGAAAAGTGGATGAACCCACAAGATGCCCATCTGAAAAGTGCGGTCTTGAAAAGGGAAAGACTAGATTTAAGCTAATAACATCTGAGTCTGTGTTTGTGGACACTCAAAAGATAGAAATACAGGAAAATCCAGAGAATTTAGGAGGTGGCGCACAGCCTTTGAGAATGGCCGTTATTCTGGAAGATGACATTTCGGGTAAGTTATTCCCAGGGGATAGGGTTACTCTTGATGGGATACTTATGGCTGATCAAAAGATCAATTCAGGAACACCACTCACTGAATTTAGCATATATTTATATGCTCTTAATTTTAGAAAAACTGTCAAAGAATTGGATGAAATCCATATAACGGATGAAGACGAAGAGAAAATTCATGAATTATCAAGGGACCCCAAAATCATGGACATGCTCATTTCGTCAATAGCCCCAACCATCTTTGGTCTCGAAAAGATCAAACAGGCACTTGTTCTTCAGATGTTTGGAGGAGTAAGAAAAGTAATGAAGGATGGAACAGCAATGAGAGGCGATATTCACGTTCTTCTTGTCGGCGATCCGGGAACTGCAAAATCTCAGCTACTTAGATACATGACAGAGATCTCTCCTCGTGGAGTTTTTGCCTTTGGTCGGGGGTCGAGCTCAGCGGGTTTAACTGCCGCTGCTGTTAGGGATGAATTTGGAGAGGGAAGGTGGACACTAGAAGCTGGAGCACTAGTTCTCGCAGACAATGGGTTCGTCGCCATAGATGAATTGGATAAAATGGACCAGAAAGATACCGCCTCAATGCATGAAGCAATGGAACAACAAACTGTTACTATTTCAAAAGCAGGAATTATGGCAACTTTAAAATCAAGATGCGCAGTTCTTGCTGCTGCGAACCCTAAGGGGGGCAGATATAGACCTGAACTTGATTTCATGGAGCAGGTAGATTTTCCGCCTCCACTGATTTCAAGATTTGATGTTATATTCAAAATAATGGATAAACCAACTAAGGAGGGAGATCTCAAGCTGGCCGAGCATGTTCTTAGAGCCCATAGATTGGGTGAAGGATATAGGAGTATTGAAAATAGAGGTGTAGAGGATGAACCCATGGCGGATTCCGAAATTTTTGAACCCCCTATATCGAAAGAAATGTTGAGAAAATACGTGGGTTACGCAAAATCAAGAGTTTTCCCCAGGCTTTCTGATGAGGCAATTGCAGTATTGAGGGATGAATACGTGAATACACGATCATCAGGGGAGAAAAAGAATTCCATTCCAATTACAGCGAGACAGCTGGAATCTACCATAAGGCTTGCAGAGGCTGCAGCAAGAGCCAGATTATCAGCAATAGTCACTGTAGAAGATGCAATAACAGCCAAGAAAATAGTGGATTATTTCCTTTATGATGTTTCTGCCTCTGATGGGCATATAGATATTGACCTCCTGATGACAGGCATGAGTTCAGTTCAAAGAACTGACATAGAAAGACTCAGTGATATTATAGGAGAACTGAAGAGATCCAACAAGGGTTCACCAATGGAAGACAATGTAATTTCAGAGGCTATAAACCGTGGAATGAGCGATGCAGAGGTAAGGAAGGCGATTGCCAAGGGTAAATCTTTGGGGGTTTTCTTTTCCCCATATGCAAAGCGCATAGACTTAGTATAAGAATTATATTTTCCATAAGCAGTGAATTCTTATGAAAAATGAACAATGGCTTACCGATGATCACCATGCGGTGAACAGAAAAATTCAGGAAGTTCTTGATTTTATTGAAAATGGTTATATGGATACAGATAAATTCTCAGACATAGAAAGCGGTTTAAAAAAACACATTTTTTTTGAGGAAACTGTCCTTTTTCCATCATTAGATAAGGGGGATCTGAGGACACACCAGCTTATGGAAGGGTTAAAGATGGAGCACGCCGCCCTGTGGAAATTAATGGAAATCATAAATAAGGAAATAGAGGAAGAAAAATTCATAAAGACAGAGAAAAGTCTCTCAGAAATGCTTCTTATTTTAAAAACACACAATGAAAATGAGGAAAGAAATATCTACAATAAAATAGAGGAAAATTCTAAAGTTGATACGTTTAACATTGAAAATATGCAACTTCCATCTGATTTTATCTGTGAGAAATTGAGAAATAGGTATATTAAAAAATAATAAAGTTTTGATTATTGTGAATTAAAGAAAATTTTCTTTTTTTCACCGTATAGTAGGTTATAGCTAATTGCACCGGCTATTCCACCTAATACAGGACCTACCCAATAAATCCATTGATAATAACTTCCATTTAAGAGAATACCAGAAAGTACTGCTGGTCCAAATGATCTCGCCGGATTTATAGAACCTCCACTAATGGTTCCAAGGATAAATATCATTATTGCAACGTATATACCAATAACAATTCCTATAACTGCAATATTGTCGCTCTTTTTCACTATGGAACTGATTACCCATAGAAATATGAATGTCATCAAAAACTCCCCGAAGAGTGCTTTCCATTCATCGCCAACACCAGGTATAGTAGCTCCAAATTGTACAGAATTGGCAACAGAATATCCAAACATAAGGGCAATAGCACTGGAGGCTAAAACAGCACCGATGAGTTGCGCAATAATATAAGGCACAACATCTCTTCCATTAAACTTTCCAGCGAAGAAAAGTCCCAACGTGACTGCTGGATTCACATGACCTCCGGAAATTGGACCAACTGCAATGATTGCCATTGCAATTCCCAATCCAAAAGTGGCTCCCGAGAAGAATAACGTTTCAGGACTTAAAGGCTGTTGAAATGCAGCCATAAATGCCACAACGCTTCCTGGGCCAAATAAAACAAAAATAAAAGTTCCAAGCATTTCAGCCAATGATCTTCTAATTAAACTAACCACTTGTTTATCCTGTAGCTCATAGTGATCCGGTTAATAATACTGTTTAAAAGCTTTCGGCTTTAATATCAAGAATTATTCCTTTTATCCAAATCCAAGTTATTTGAACCTAATTTTTTCTTGATAACATAGAGAAATTTATTATAATGAGTTAAATTCACAGAGAAGGGGCTCGTAGTCTAGTGGTTATGATACCGCCCTTACAAGGCGGTGGTCACCGGTTCAAATCCGGTCGGGCCCATTTACAGCTATAAATAAGTCCCGCCAATTGCAAAGATTCCTTCTCGAAAGATTTAAGATATGCTGGTCAATGCAGAGACCGGTGAAGCGTTGAGTGTTCAAACTACAAGCATTACTAATAAGACGAGCGGGCTAAAGCGAGAATTAGAGTTTAGAGACATTTTTTTCTTATCTTTGGGTGGACAGGCACCTTTTCTGAG
>JAJZJZ010000118.1 GCA_021809755.1 Thermoplasmata archaeon | reverse complement strand
ATGTGACAGCGATTCGCACTTCCCGTCCCCTCGCGGAAGACAGTACGCATACGAAACGTTGTGAGCTTTACCGTCGGGTTCGGAATGGGACCGGGTGTTTCCCCACAGCTATGGCCGTCACACCACGTAATCATGTTCCACTATAAATATTTGACTTCAGTTTTTATTTAATTATTGCAGGGTGATCCAGGTAATGAATCTAAACAAATTCCCTTAGAGTTTATGAGAATATTTCTGTCATAGTTTCAGAGCTTATTAAATATCATATTATCATGATCATATATGTCATATATTATAGTCACAAGCCGTAGCCCTTATTCATACGATAAGATTAGGGGGAAGATTTACAAAAGGTTAAATATCGGTGGCGTGGCCATAGTTTTGAACGATTTAATAACAGAAGAAGGTGGGACTTGGGTATGCTGGGGAGATGGCAGCGCTGACCAGGACTATATGGAAGAAGATAATGGGAAATTCAGAATTTTTAGGGTCATTCTGAGTGTGCCCGAGAGGCGAGGTTTCTATGACGAGTATTCTAACTCTACTTTATGGCCACTATTTCATTATTTTAGGGAGAAGATTCAGCATGACCAGAAATATTTCAGGATGTATAGCAAAGTTAACAGTCTATTCGCTGAATCCATAAAAAGGGCTATTCGGAACACTGATGAAATTATATGGATCCACGATTATCAGCTTTCTCTAGTCCCAGGATTTCTCCGGGACCTTGGCGTTGTGAATCCAATCATATTCACATGGCACATTCCATGGGTCTCACGAGAATTTTATTCCATACTACCTGAGAGAAATCAATTATTAAAATCAATTTCATCTGCTGATTCGATCACCTTCCACACCAAGGAATATAGAACAAATTTTAGAGATTCGTATGAATCCCTCATCGGTGATCCCAAAAACCTTGATAAAAAACTTCACTATTACCCCCTTGGAATAGATTATAAATCCTACGAGGATATTGAAAGATACAGAAAGCTTCCTAAGCCTATGGAAAGGCTAAAAATTATATTTTCAATAGATCGTCTTGACTACACAAAAGGTCTAATTGCAAGGGTAAAGGCAATAGAATCACTTCTTAAGACTAATCCTGAACTTTCGCAGAAATTTATGTACCTGATGATCGTTACTCCAAGCAGAACAAATGTGGGTCAATACATGGAACTCAAGAATGAACTTGAAATGAATATTGGGAGAATTAACGGAGAATACGGGAGGATTGGTTGGTATCCAATAACATACATTTACAGGAAAGTTTCCCAAAAGACATTGATCAATTACTACAAATGGGCCGATATAGCGTTAATAACGCCATTAATAGATGGACTAAATCTTGTTTGTAAGGAATTTGTCGCGGCAAGTACAAAGGGCCTTCTAATTTTATCCGAATTTGCCGGCTCTTCTGAGGAATTAAAGGAGGCGGTTAAAGTCAACCCAAATTCAATTGAAGATCTATCATCCGCTCTTTTTAGGGCACTTTCAATGCCAGAAACAGAAATTATAGAAAGACTATCTCTTCTCAAGGAAAGGGTAAAGAGAAGAGATATTGAATGGTGGGCGAGGAAAGTAACCGATACCGTTAAGGGGAAAGAACCTAATGCCTGATACTCCAGATCTAGAGATAGAACTTAAAAAATTTCAATCTGCCAGGAGTCAGATGTTTTTAGATTATGATGGGACCCTAGTACCTATCAAAATGAATCCGGAGGAATGCTACCCGGATAAAAACCTCATGCTTCTTCTTGAAAAAATTTCGAAGTCACATGAGTTGTATATTGTAACGGGAAGAAGCCTTGCTGATATAACAGAATTTCTGGGGAGAGAATTGAACGTTATTGCTCTGCATGGAGCAATAGGAAGGATAGAAGGAAAAGAGGTCCAATTTGTGCAGAATATTGATAAATACAAAACTCTCTTTAAAACTATTGAAAAAAATATTAGGGATAAGCTAAAGATTCCAGGTTTAAGAATTTACGAAAAGAATGGGGGTCTACTTCTCCATCTTGGTCTCGTTGAGCCTGCTTATCGTCAGATAATACTCAATGAATATGATTATCTTTGCAGGGAATATGGATTAGAACCATATTATGGCATCAATATTGTGGAATTCAGAATCCGGGGAATCAACAAGGGACGGACAATAATGAAGTTAAGAAAAAAAGGGATGAAGGCACTTATTGCCGGAGATGAGGAAACTGACGAAGACTCTTTCATATTGAACAGTGATGCTTTGACAATTCACATTGGTAAAGGGAAAACAAATGCCAAATACACCCTGGCTGATTATCTGGAGTTCAGAAAAATACTTCATGAGATTGCATATGGAAGATAGTTACAGTTTCAACGATTTCGATTGATGCGTCAAATGTTAAGCATTAAGATTTCATAAATGATTAATTATATTGAAATGTCTGAAACTATTTTTGTCAAATTAGTTTTGGTTTGGAGATGGCTCTCACTACTATTTTAGATTTTTGCATAATTATATAAATAAATTCACAATTCCAAGTAAGTAATATATGAGGACATTCCAAAAAAGAAATTATAGATACGAACAGAGAGAACCGGTAAGACCTAAAAGGATAAAAAAGCTGAATATGAGAAAAAGCGATGAATTCAACTATATGCTTGGGAGAATTGTTGAAGGTTTGCCGGACAGCATTAGAGGCTCCATTATGGGTAGTGTCTATGCCATAGCATCAAAAAAAGGGATAAGAGAAGCGAAAGATTTCATCCTAAAAAAAGGGGAAGAAGGTCTCATATCTGAAGATATCCAGAAAAAATTAACAGACCTCGTTTTTGATTACAGCACATATAGATGATAGAAAAGGAGCTTGAAGAAAGAGTAAAGAAATACATCACGCTGGAAGAAGAAGCACTTTCAAAGGCAACCATATGCGTACCTGAAGATTCATTCCTTAGAACGTTTGCCCTTGATCTTATGAATATGGTAAAGTCATATTTTGACGATGCAATGCACTTCTATGAAAACAATGATTTAATTAATGCACTTTCTGCACTGAACTATTCCTATGGGTGGCTTGATTCTGGAGTAAGGTTAGGAATAATCGATGGAAATTCCGATAACAGGCTTTTTACCTTATTTAAATAATGAAAAATTTGGATAATTTAGGCATAACAAATTATTACTATGATTGTCAATGTTCGCAAAGAATATATATCGTTTAAAGATAAGCCTAAACCCGCAACAGATGATTTAGTTTCAACTGTGATGGATTCATTTAAAGAGGTTTGATGATTTAATGCCAGAGGAACAGGAAAAAAAGGAAGATTTCCAATATATAGTTAGAATTGCAAATAAAGATCTCAAAGGAGAGAGAAATACAGTCTTAGCACTCGCTGATCTAAAAGGTGTAGGAATAAGGCTGGCAAAGGCAATTGCCAATAAACTTGAACTGGATTCAACCAAGAAGTTAGGAGAACTATCTGAGGAAGAAGTTGAAGAAATTAGGGAATTCGTAGAGTCAGAGGAGTATGAAGACTTTCCTGCATGGCTTTTAAATAATAGAAATGACCCAGTAACTGGAAAGAATGTGAATCTAGTATCAAATGATCTGGAAATTCAGCTTCAGGACAACGTTAACCTAATGAGAAGGATAAGATCATATAAAGGAATAAGACACGAAACTGGCCATAAAGTAAGGGGACAAAGAACAAGAAGCAATGGTAGAAAGGGACTTACCATTGGTGTTCAAAGGAAAAAGGAGTAATGATTTAAATGGGAGATCCTAAATTTTCAAAGAAAACATATTCAACGCCAAGGCATCCATGGGAAAAGGAAAGAATAGATGCCGAGAGAGAAATTTTGATTAGATACGGCTTAAAAAACAAAAGGGAGCTATGGAAGGGAATGGCAATGCTTGATTCCATGAGGACGCAGGCAAGGCAGCTGCAGGCTAAGATCAGGACAAACGATCCAGCCTCAATGAAACAACTGAATGCTTTGACAACCAGACTGGAAAGATATAACATTTCAAAAAATACAGGCTCTCTTGATGATATTCTATCATTAAATCTGGACAATGTTCTGGAGAGAAGGTTGCAGACCATCGTTTATAGAAAGAGTCTTGCAAAGACAATTAATCAGGCCCGCCAGTTGATAACACACGGTCATATAGCTATGAATGGAAGAAGGGTTACTATCCCTGGAATTCTTGTAGAGCAGGCAGAGGAAGATTCAATTCAATATTATGAAAATTCGGTTTTGACTGACGAACTTCATCCTCTGAGAAGAGCAATGGTAGAAGGCGGCAAATCAGAAGAGTCTGCTGAAGAGGAGAAACCTTCAGAAGAAAAGGAAAATGTACCAGAAGAGTCAGAAGATCAAGCTGAAGAAGCTGAAAATGAAGAGGAAGTTAAATGAACAAGACAGGAGTAGCACATATATTTGCATCACAAAATAACACTATCATTCTGGTCACTGATCAGACAGGAGCAGAAACACTTGCCAAGGCTTCTGGAGGGATGGTTGTAAAGAATGACAGAGACGAATCAAGTCCATATGCAGCCATGAAGGCGGCCGATCTCATAGCTGAAAAATTGAGGGAAAAAGAAGTTACAGATCTTGTGATAAAAGTAAGGGCTCCGGGAGGAAACAAGTCAAAAATACCGGGACCAGGGG
>JAJZJZ010000117.1 GCA_021809755.1 Thermoplasmata archaeon | reverse complement strand
TCTCAAGAATGAAATTGACTGGTTTGATTTTGACAAGGATGAAATTGAATGGTCTAACGAGATTCTTAGAAGAGTTGACACAATGCTCTTCGGTAGAATAACATATGAAGAATTTAGTGAATTCTGGCCCAATGCATCTCCATCCTCAGATGGATTTGATTCCGAGATAATTGGGCATTTAAATAATAAACACAAGATAGTATTTTCCAATACCTTGAAGGAGGCAAACTGGAAGCCGGCTACCCTCATAAGGGACGACCCTGCTGTTAGCATCCGAAAGATCAAGAATATGGCAGGAATGGATATGGTTGTTGTAGGTAGCGGGACCCTTGTAGCAACACTCATAAGAAATAACTTGGTGGACGAATACCGTATTCGTGTCAGACCAATTATATTAGGTTCTGGAAAACCCCTTTTCAGAGATGATCTGCAAAGACACAGGTTAAAATTAATATCTTTTAAGGCTTTAAAAAATGGAGTTATTGCTCTTCATTATGAACCGGAGAGTTGAATTTACCTGTTCTACTCATATACTTTTAATCAAAAGAATTAACCTGAATGCATATGGTTTACCCTATCGTAAGTGATTGAATTTTTAATGTCTACTTTAAAATTTTATGAAATCAGACTGTCTCTATATGCTTTTGTCCCAGGTATTCATTATTCTCTATCAAAAGTTGGCAAATGTACCTATGAGTGGTGAAATTTTTTGGTATTCTCAAACATATTTTTAAAAACTGTAAAATATGAATAATCGAATAATGATAAATATATCTTAATAATAAAGCCTTTAGTGATCGTTTGCAGAAACATACAATAAGCATAATTCTTGCTGTACTAAATGAGGTCAATTCATTACCTCAAACATTAGATCAAATCTTCAATCTATATAAGGAGCAAAAGATCAGTAATGTAAATGATATTATCATCATAGATGATGGAAGTACAGATGGAACTGTTGAATATATAAATTCTATTTCCAGAAATAATCCTGTCATACCCGTTAAATTTATATCGAGAAATATCAAAATGGGAACAGTTGATGCTCAACTTGCAGGAATCGCAGAGAGTAGTGCAGATTATGTTTGCATCATGGATTCAGATGGCCAACATCCAGTAATGAAATTGCTTGATTTGTTTCCGGCGATTGATATGAATATAGATTTAATCGTTGCTTCCCGGTACGTAAAAGGTGGATCAAATAGTTGGAAAGCATCAAGGGGAGTTGTAAGCAGAGGAGCCACTATTTTGGCAAAATTTCTTTTTAAAGGAGCAAGACGACTAAAGGATCCGATGTCAGGATTTTTTATTGCCAAAAGATCACTTGTATGTAATCTGGAAAGTGTAAAATTCGGATACAAGCTGTTATTATATACTCTTTCGACTCATCCAGACGCTAGTATATTAGAGATTCCCATGAAGATGAATTCCAGAGAAGAAGGTGAATCTAAGGTAGTCAGTAAAGGAATGGATTTTATTGTTAAATACTTTAAAGAGATAATAAATTACAAGATAAAATCTAATCAAAGAAAGAAAAATTAATAAATTCCTAATTATAAAAGAGCTTTAGGGATGTTATTCTATTTTGAACCTTGGATCAAATAGAAAATGAGCGGTGAAATAAATTTTCTTTTTCAAAATTAAAATGTATCACAATAAATCTTCAACTATCTTTGACATCAAATGCCCAAAGGTTATGTGAACCTCCTGTATGATGGGAGTTCTATCTGAATTAACTCTCACAGCATAATCAGATATTTGTGAAATTTTGCCACCTTTTTTTCCAGTCATAGAGACAATTATACAGCCCATTTCCTTTGCCTTTACTAATCCTCTTAAAACATTTGGGGAATTTCCACTGGTAGAGATCCCAAAAACTATGTCGCCTTTTTTGGCAAAAGCAGTTACCTGTCTCTCATATACCATATCAAAGGAATAGTCATTTGCAATGGCAGTCAGGGCGGATGTATTCGTATGAAGGGCCAGAGCAGGTAAAGATTGTCTTTCCTTCTCAAATCTACCCACAAATTCAGCAGCAATATGCTGTGCATCAGCAGCGCTTCCGCCATTGCCAAAAAATATAATTTTTCCACCGTTTCTAAAGCACTCTGACACCTTCTGGCTTATTTGAATTAATTGAACGGTATCAAGAGAAAGTCTGGCTTCTGCACCTTCCTTCAAGTAATCATGTATTTGCTCAGTATTCATAATGCGCTATTTTCGTGGATTATTTAATTTTTTGTTCAATAAGAGATTCTACTTTTATGTAATTCGCGAAAATTGATACAAATAGTGAATAAAGATTACGGATTTGGGAGAAACTATGGAAAACAGCAAAATAGATCCGATTAAAAGATATATTCTGTCTTTAGTTTTATTATAGGTTCTTAGTAGAGAAACTAAAACACGTGACCTCTTAAGTCTGCTGGAATTTAAATCATAAAGCATCTTGTTTGCCTCATTATGGGCCATCTGAAAAGATATATATTCTTTTGATACAACCGAGAGCTCCTGCAAAGACTCTGCCGCCTGAATCGAATTAAGTGTCCTTTTAAAGAATCCCATCTTTCTGTTGCAATAATCGCTGAATTCAGATTTTAACCCTGTTGTGCTCTGGTGAAGCCTGTATTGAGTTAGCCTTCTTGAATCCATCATTATTAGGCCCGGTAAGTTTATAGAAATAATGAAAAATATTCTATCAAGGCTAGCAGATATTGAACCTATAAAGTCTGCAAATGGAAGAAATGAATCTCTTTTTATACTGATGCAGCTCATATACCAGTCACCCCTGTATTTTGACAAATCGCGTAGTTCAGAAAAATTACCTATGGGGGTTTTTAGAATGTTTATTGGCCCATGTCCTTCTAATTCACCTTTATCTCTCTTTATAGAACCATTTTCATTCATTAAAACGATTCCATTGTGAAAATAATTCATATCTGTATTCTCACTAAAGCTTTTAAAAACCCTTTCTAACTTATCCGGGGTAAATGAATCATCATCATCCAGAAACGATATTATATCTCCGCTACTCGCCTTAATTCCCAAAGCCAGTTTTACTCCAAAGGATGATTCTTCCGTGAGGACACCTTTTATGCCGTGATCTTTAAGGTAATCATCAATCACGGGATCCTTATAATTCTTAACCACTAAAATCTCAAACAAATCTCTTTTAAATGTTTGGTTTAGAATTGAATTTACAGCATTCAACAGATATTGCTTTCTGTCATGTGCAGTTATGACCACTGAGATTACTGGCAATTTTCTATTCATCAAACCTTTATTCCTTTAGTAGTGAATCCATAACCCTTTTTATCCCTTCCCTAAGAGGTATGGGATCAATGGGAAGAGGTTGTTTTGCGAATAGTGATGGAGCCTCTTTAAGAAGAAAGTCCTTCTCTTCGCGATTGACCTTTTTTCCAGTAATTTCTTCAATTTGATCAATGAGTAAATTTATGGATGTCCCAATACCGGTACCTACTTCATATTCACCTGGTCCAATCTCACCTTTTATTATCCTGACAATACATTTTACGAGATCATCCACATGGACAAAATCTCTAACCTGATTCCCACCACCATAAACGGGAATCTTTTCATTAAAAAGTGCTGCCTTGGTAAAGAGATAAACTGCTCCTTTTCTTGAGGTTTCTCCGTATATATTAAAAAGCTTAAGCGTAACAGTTCTTAAATTGTATAAATCCTCATACAATTTTAACCATTCTGATCCATTTTTCTTTGATAAAGAATATGGATTTGTTGCTTCGGCAATGGATCCAGAAGTTGGAAATACGAAGAGAGCGTTGTCATTTCTGGCTCTTTCGAGAAATTTAACTGTCAGCGCAAGGCCATCCTGGAAATACTCATAGGGTGCCTTTATCGAGTTTCTTATGAGGGTTCTTGCCCCGAAATGAAGGATAAGATCAAACCTTGTATTTGGTATTTCATCGCCCTGATCCACACCCTCTATTTGATATCCTCCATTTTTTAGAGTTTCGTATATCCTCGAACCAATGAATCCTTTGTGACCTGTAAGTAGAATTCTCATGATTTGGGTCAATCCTTACTTGAAATATTATATTTTATGCTCCCCATTTCTTCATTCAAAATGCCTTCAATCCTTTTTGATTTTGCCCCCGAATTTCTTGAAAAGTTTATCCATCTTAGGAGTTATAACAAATTCACAATATGGAGCACCACGGTTGTTATTATAATAATTTTTATGGTAATCCTCTGAAGGATAAAATGGCATCCTACCAACAATTTGAGTTACAATTGGTTTTTTATATACGCCTTCTTCGTTCAGTTTTTTGATATAATCAAGAGCACTATTTTTCTGTTCGTCTGAATCGTAAAAAATAATGGATCTATACTGCTCCCCCTTATCGGCTCCCTGTCTATTTGGGGTTGTAGGATCATGTGTTGCAAAGAATATTTCCAGAATATCATTGAATGAAATAATTTGAGGATCAAATTCCAATTTTATAACCTCAGCATGTCCAGTTCGTCCAGAACATACTTCTTCATACGTCGGATTTTCTTTATGCCCTCCGGAGTAACCAGATGTAACTGATATGATTCCCGAGATATTCTGATATATGGCCTCAGTACACCAAAAACATCCCCCTCCAAGGATAACCGTTTCTGATTTTGCTTTATCCACTTTAATCACCGGGTATAAATAACATTGAAATTGAGTTTACGCAGTGTCTGGTATTTTT
>JAJZJZ010000116.1 GCA_021809755.1 Thermoplasmata archaeon | reverse complement strand
CCAGTGTATTTGTAGATGGAACTAGTTGGCGGGGCGTAATTGACTAGAAACAATTTTTTCACGGACGTAATTAATCCCCTTTCCACCAGTATATATATTTATTATTAAAACCATGATTTAGATTGAAGTCTAGAAGCATTAGGTAGAACTTAAATTGAAATAGCTATAACTTAAAGACAATTACAGATTCACAATTCTAACCGGTTATAACATTCTTTGATAATTATATGGACCATGGAAAAAACTATGATGAGCGGTTTTAATATTTGTATGGTTGGTTCAGTCAATTTCTATTTGGTGACAGGGAACCTTAAAGAAATTGGAGTAAATAACTGATTGCATAAAGAAAATAATACTTTAGTTCAATTTATTATTTGTACGTCATCCTAAAATCTAATTATCGCCGAAAGGATTCAACATTCGGGAAAGCCGATCTTAAGTGCTTTAGTACGGAAAATCTCTTAGAGAAAATATAAAAAAAAGCTAATACAAAGAGTGAAAGGTATACTCTAATTCTAACAGCAAAATTGAATTCAACTATCTTATAATTCTCTTTCAAGGCTAGTCTAATTGTTTGCTTTATCATGTTAATCCCTTCCTTTTTTGTGTTATAGAAAAAGGCAAGATCATAAGCATACCTAGCTGAAACGTATGATTCGCATGTCGTACCTCTCATCATCTGCATAAACACAAAAGAAGAACTGGTGAAATCCTGATACTGTTTAATTCTGTTATTAATCATGGTTGCGTCGTCTACTTGTTTAACAATATTTGTAGTGCTGTTGTGCACTCGATAAACTGTTAAATGTTCGTCTGAATTAATTATAGAAATTTTATCGGGATAAGAAAAAGCAAGGTAAAACATTAAGTCGTCTGGGTGGCCAGTTATCGACCTCACTATGTTCATTTTACCAGAAAATATCTTTTTCCTAACGGAGATAGAACTGAGGTTGAACCATATCGCTTCTATGTAGTAACCTATTTTTTTTAGAGTTTTATTCAAAAGCAAGAAATTGTTGTTGTCGCATTTTAAATAACCAGGATTCTCTTTCTTAAACTTGAATCCTGATACTGGTTCAGATTTTGAATTGCAAAAAGTTTGACCATTGTGATAATAACAGAGTTCTTTATCTCCTTTGAATATCTCTTCTATTTTAGACAGCTTATTGGGTAAAAACAAATCATCATCATCTAAAAAACATATAATCTCACCCTTAGAAATCTCAATTGCTTCAGCTATTGCCTGTCCCATGGTCATATTCGCTGAATTCAGTATTTTTGCGCCGTTTCCTAATAAAGTACGATCTATAACAGGAGAGTCAAATGCTCGTAATACTATAATTTCAAAGTGGCTTTTAGGTATTTCTTGATCATAGACAGATTTAACAGCTTCCGCTATGAACTCTTTTCTCATAAATCCATCTATTATTACAGAAATTAAAGGGTTATCTTTGGAATCCGAGATAGTACCCATACTCGAAAGAGACATGTTCTCCTTTGAATTTTCTATCTCTCGAAATGAAATATTTTCATCAGACATTTTTATACTTTTAGACTAAATAACTATTTATTGATTCGTTCTACAGACTGAAGATAAGGAAATTTTTAACCCAATAGAGTTATAATGAAGACAGACTACCATTCATACGTTCAATATCTGTGTACGCTTTCATGTATTTGGTAACTGTGTTCTTAATTGAATATTGGTCGAGTGCATTTAAATTATAGGCGTAATTCGATAATCCACCTTCTGAGTAGAATTTCAAAAATTCAATTAGGGCCCTTGCATATTCATCAGGAGACCTTGAATATACTTCTTGGTAAAATGGGACTATTGGAGCGAGTTCAGAAACCCCAGATTGCTTAGATACTATCAGTGGTAAGCCACAACCTGCCGCTTCAAGAACCGCAATTGGAAAACCCTCTTTATAAGATGGAAAAATAAAAAAGTCAGAGGCAACTAAAAAATATCTTTTAGTTTCTTCATCAATATTGCCAGTAACTTTTACCTTGGTATCTGCATGCTTGACATCTGGAAAACCTATTGCGACAAGGTGTATTCTTGGATCTTTTACTCTTTCAATAGCAGAAATAGCTATATCTAATCCTTTTCTTTTCCAGTCTCTTCCAGTGATTGATCCTATAATTTCTCCTGCGCTAATTCCGAGCTTTTCCCTTGCCTTGATTTTGTCTGAATTTGTTGGGGGGCAGAATAGACTTGTATCAATAGAAGGTTTGATAACCTCTATTCCAGCTACATAATTGCCAAAAAAATCTTTTGCCTCTCGCGAAACTGAAAATATCGTTCTCGCCCTTTTTGCATTATTCTTTTCAATCATTGCAGGAATAAAAGATATTATTCTTTCTTTCAAAGAAGATATATTTTTGGATATTCCATGAAGTGTCAACACCGATCGATCTGAAAATTTGGTCCAAATAATACCGTTATCACCATGGAAATGAATTATATCATAATCTTTAAAATGAGAGGACAGATAACCACTAACTAGAAAACCATAATACAACTTAGAAATAAACAACAAATTACCTTTACCAAAAAAAGGTACCTTGAAATGTATTATATTTCCGTATTCACTTTTTAAGATTCCTGAAATGTTATCGGCACATAATACGTCTACTTCAACGTGATACAACTCATTCATTGATTTAGAGAGATTTTGTATGTACTTTTCAACTCCGCCGAATTTTTTAAAAGGATTTAAATAACCTATTTGTAAAATTTTTCTTACCATTAGATCTGTATAATCTAAATAAAATCTAATCTAATTAAGAATACGCTACGTAATTAGATTATTTTAATTACCCATGGGGTTAATAGATGACTATTGAATTAGTTTCTATAGATAAATTAGGATCATTCCAGAACGATGCCTCGAGAGTAACAATGTCAGATCCAAGACACTTGACAAGGGTAAGATAATAGTAACATTAAACGAGATCAATGGAAGCTGAAATATCCTTGAGATGCATAAGAAAAGGGGAAACAGATTCTGCTGATCTCTGTAGGTAGGCAATATAATACGATACATTTATCAATGAGGGCCCCACAGGTTTTTGACACAGTCGATGAATTAGGCCAATACCTGGTTCTATTATTAGAACTGATGTCTACGATGATCAAAACAGAGAAGAAATTCGAGATAGCAATACTGCAGTATGCAGGCAAAAAACGAGAAAGAAAATCATTTAAAGAGAAAGTGGCAGGATCTAATATCTTTTCAAAAATGACCTTCAAACTGAAAGAATCATTTAAGTAAAGCAAAGTTAAGTAAATTTACCATGGCGTTCTGACACATGAGGAAAGGTAAGAGACCCCTCAATAGAAGCATAATTAAAGGTATTGATCTTGTTTGATTATCACCTAATAACCAAAAATCTCTATTAAGGTCTATAAAATGGCAGGTATGAATATCAGCAATAAAAAATTAAAGAGGGAAATAAAGGTTAATGTTTATAGAAAGTTAGAGATGAGATTTTAATGAAGATGAAAGATGTGAGACTTTATTATAATGAGAGCGTTAAACGACTTCTTTTAAACGGATATTTCCGGAAATTACTTTCTCCGACTTTGCATGATTTATCTGAATTAAATATTCTAAGCGACCCTGAAAAGGCAATCATAGATATTTTAGGGGATAGCATACCGGAAATCGTTAAAAAGGAATACGTTTTATTAAAATCATACCTGCAGTCAAATTATAACAATATTGACCTTAAATATCCATTAAATTTTAAGATTGATGATACCACCTCTTTTTTTATCTATTCCTTTATGAGATTATACCAGCCCCTTAGAATAGTGGAAACTGGTGTTGCAAATGGGCATTCGAGTTTTTTAATTCTAAGTGCCCTTATCAGGAATGGTAAAGGAAAGCTGTATTCCATTGATGTAAGTTCTGATGTTGGTCAATTAGTGACTGAGGAATTGAAAAAAAATTGGGAATTAATTATCTTGTCTAAAGCAAAGGAAAAGAAATTAGAGGAAATATTTAAAAAAATATACCCAATTGATGTCTTTATTCATGATTCAAATCATTCTTATTACTGGCAAGAATTGGAGTATCGCCTTAGTTTTAAATATGTAAAGAGCAATGGGTTCATTATGAGCGATGATGTAGATTCTTCTTATGCCTTCGTGGACTTTCTCAATTTGAACAAGTTAAGCTCGCTTTTCCTATATGACACTAGAAAAGTATTTGGTATTTCTCAAAAGGATAATCAAATACGACGTTAATTTTCTGATGCAGTTAGACTCAGCCCGATTAGAGCAAGAAAAAGACCTTAATTCGTTATCTATTCTGATCCGGTTCCCTCCATCAAACATCCTTTCCATAGTGGTTCTAATATATTTATAGATACACAGGCAAATGTTGTTCAATCATTTAATGAATCGGACCAAGGGTAACAGTTCAGTCTGATGTGCCGCACTTTTATGTGAATGCAGCATTATGAGCCGAAAGACCCTTATATAATGATTACATTATATTAATAGAATGATTTTACTTGGATAGATGTCATGAAAAAAGTTTTTCTGTCCACGCCTGCATGACGGTGCAAGCGTGAGAGTCGGAGAGGCAGCTGCAATGTTTACTGACCCGTGAGGTCGACTTTAAGATTAGCTGCCCTTCGTCTCGACATAGTACCCTGAAACAAGGGTGAATAGAAGGCTGTCGAAATGTCTCCGACTTTGAACTCCCACGTACCATCAAGGAGGTGG
>JAJZJZ010000018.1 GCA_021809755.1 Thermoplasmata archaeon | reverse complement strand
AGAAGCCCCTTAAATCTGGACATGGCTACATGCGAATGTGTATTTATGAATCCGGGTATCAAGAGGTTTTTTTCTGCATTAATTATCTCATCGGCATCAAACTCTACTTCTGAAATTTTTTTTATTAATCCATTCTCAATAAGCAAACTGCCTTTACTGACCGCGCTTATACCCTTGCGACCTAAAATGAGGGCATTATTCACCGCTAGCGTCTTCCCTGACATCTCCCTGAATCTCGCTAAGACTTATTTTTGTTTGCTTGTTTGAACGGCTAAGCCAAATCAGCGCAACGAGAATTGAGACTGCGATGACCATTAATTCTTCAAAAGAGCCGTTTAAATAACCCATAATATACGATATTAGGACGGTAATTATCCCACCATAGAGGAATCCGTATGCAATACCATCCATCTGAACCCTTTTCCTCCCCTCTGAAACGAAGAAGAAATATGAAATGACTCCTAATATGGATATAATGAATGCAATATCCAGATAGGTATTGAAAAGGGAACTTACGTGAAACACAATACTAATAAACTCATATCCAAAGAAGAATAATGTATATAGATTCAAGCCAAACAAAGCATTAGCATAGGTAAATGATGTAATCAAATTTCCTCCCAAAAGAGGATTTATCTGAATAGATACAACCATGTCAAGAAGATCTGCCATACTGATAACCAGATAGCTTAATATTCTCTGTAATTTAAGTGAAAAAGCCCCTTCAACGATGAATATGAATGGTAGGGAAGTAAAAAAAGTGAAAAGTAGGGTTTCAATATAATGCGTATTTGTTAATGGTATGTTGAAGTATTGGAGAATAAAGTAATTGCCTATAACAATCAAATGAATAAAACTCAAGAATATGTAGGCAAAGGTTATTAAAACACTAATAGGGTATACCAGCTTACCATATTTTGGAATGGCATTCTTCATAATTGGTATGGCAAATATTAGATAATTTAATGGATACAAAACATATAATGTTATATTAATCTGAACATAATAAAAGCAGTAAATTGCAGGAGAGAGGATTAGAAGATTTGAAATTATCTGAATCAGCCTTTGCCCCTTCATCTATTTATGCACCTCTGTTAGCCATTCTGCCTGTAGTATAATCTGCGATCATTTTAGATAATATTGTATCTTCGTTTGTTACCTGAACTCTCAGACCGAGATGATTATAAGCTTTGGCAACAGTCTCCAGCCTTCTTCTTTCTGATGCAAACAGCGTTTCTGAAAGTTCAACTATGGCGTCATTGCTAGGCTCGTTAAAATATCCCCTTGGATCCATTATGTAATTATATTGCTGTCTTCCTGAAATTACGTCTTTTGCTTTTAATGCATTATCCAATACCGCATAATGAGGGGACATTAGTGTCAATATCATTGCATTCTTTCTCAAATTTTTACGTATGGATTGCGTAGCACTTGCAACTGAGAATGTTCCATCGGGTCTTATCTCTGAAACTGCTTTTTCAAGCTTATTCACAACTTTCGAAGACTTCACCGGAGGAATAAAAATATCATGAACACTGGAGTGAAGTAGATATCCTACACCATCACGATTTTTAAATATGATATATGAAGCGTTTATAACACTGGCCAAAAATGTATCGTATAATCTCCTATTGCTATCCCCAATGTTTGTTCCGTTGCTGTAATCCAATAGGAACAAAACGTCAATCTGCCTTTCTTCCTCCCATTCCTTTACATATAGATCGTCGCCATTTAGGATTCCGTATTTAGTCCAAGCCACGTGTCTGAAATCATCTGAATCATTATACTGCCTGACGCCAAAAAAGTTGTAACCTGACCCTGCCTTAGCAGATCGGTGGATTCCTGTTGTAAAGATAAAGTTGCTGAGCCTCTCACTTCTTTGCGTGAATGTATCTGAAGCGGATGGGCCAACCTTAACCTCATGGATTTTTTCAGAGGCAGCCTGAACAAAGGAGAGCCGCATTGGATCTTCCGAATATATCTTTATTGGTCCTACTTTATATTTTCCAATAGAGTTGGGGGCAATTTCATAATGTTTTTCTATTGTTTCTCCCGGTTTTATTGTAATGAACCCGGAATATTCTCCATAGAGTGAGAATACATCTGAGAGTGTATCAAAATAGTTAAAATAGATTTTTTTTCTAGACTCATTTTTAAAATATAAATTTACTTCAGTACGCTCTTTTTTCTTCATTACATCTGTTTGTAGTTCCCGCCTAACCCTTATAAATTTAATGTTCTTCCCTATCCTATTGTTAAATGAAATAATCTCAAGAACCACTGAAAAAAATATGAGTAAAAAGAAAACCGAAAGAAATTCGAAGCCGTACACGCTGTATATTAGCGATTCAAATATACCGTATATCAATGCAGCTATTACCGCGTATCCGGTTTTTTTTATCATTTAGGTGGTTCTACCTCTGCCATTACTTCATCTATTACCTTGTAAGCAGCTTCAACAGGGTTATCGGCAGAATCTACAAGAGCCTCTGGTCTGAGTATTAAACGATGGTTTAATAGCTCATGTGCCATATAGGAAATATCCTCAGGTATAACATAAGCTCTACCATTTATGAGGGCATTTGCCTTTGCAGCGTTAAGAAACTTCATTGTTGTTCTTGGACTAGCTCCCAAATATATCTTACTATTTTCTCTAGTACGTCTTATGAAATCAACCATATAATGCTGCAAATCTGTTGAGACATAAACATGATCGACCAAGTCTCGCAGTTGTAAAATTTTATCTGGATCAAGATAGCTCATTGAACTTAATGGTCTCAAATCTCTCCTTAACATACTCAATTCCTGTTCCCGGGTCGGGTAGGTTAGAATATACCTGAAAAGGAATCTATCCATTAAAGCTTCTGCAACAGGGAAAGTACCCTCCTGCTCTACAGGATTCTGTGTCGCTATGACAAGGAATGGCTTGGGTAGAGGTCTGATTTCACCCCAGACGGAAACCTGCTTCTCTTCCATGGTTTCAAGCAGCGCTGATTGAACCTTGGCAGGTGTTCTATTTATCTCATCTGCAAGAAGCACATTACAGAAAACTGGCCCCGGTCTGAACTCTAGCTTTCTTGTTTCAAGATTAAATATCATATTTCCTGTTACATCTGATGGTAACATATCTGGTGTGAACTGAATTCGCTTGAATACCACATTCAGGTGCTTGGAGAATTCATTGGCAAGATAAGTTTTTGCCAACCCTGGTACCCCTTCAAGCATTATATGATTATTGCTTATTAAGCTGATAAGCATAAACATTACAATTTTCTCATAACCGATAACTCTCTGACCTATTTCACTCTGCATTGAATAAACTATATTTCTTACCTCCTGCAGAGAATCTATATTTATTTCTTCAAGCCTGTTTTCCTTTATCTCCATATGCAAACCCTTTTGTTTTTAATTTTTCTATGTACCTGTATATCTCCACTATATCTTTAAAAACTAACTCTTTCTTTTCTTTTGCTTTTTCTGCTCTTCTCTCTGATATTGACTTTGATTTTAAATCCAGTTTTTTATATAATTTTAGTAACCTTTCATATTTTTTCATTACATCCTGAATTTTGCCCATATCTGTCTCAATTGCGTTAAAAAAATGGCTAATATCTTCGTCTTCCACGTATTTCATCTCCCTGTTGAACGAACTTGCCGGGACCTTAAACTGCTCTTTACTCTGGGCCAATGTAGGAACTGCATCATATCTGGCCTTTGCCTTACCAATGGTCATTGCTAGTGAACCGGCGATTATAACTATTATTGGAACTGCGAATGCCAGCAAGACATATGGATTAGCCTCAAGTTCAGAAATAATTAGCGATGGGCTCAGAGCAGCCGAAGTTGGTATACTCAATTTCTCCCTTACCTCCTACCTTGTTCATGTGATGGATAATAGAGCTTGGCAACATCTAGGTAATTATATAAATCCATAAGTCTGTCAATAATGTCATCGTCGGTAGAATAAACTTCATTTGAGAATTTGGCCTTTTCATAATAATCGATATAGAAAAATGCCAATTTCTTTAGAGCATCTATTTTGTTAGATTCAGAACTGGAAAGTGAGTTTTTCATTGCATTTTTTAATGCAGTGTTATCCACATAGGCTTCATCTGGAATCTCAATTCCTGCCTCTCTTAGAATCCTAACCAAAAACTTCCTATTGCTCTCTCCTGGTTTTTGAACTGTGTTAAAAGACCTTGCTATATCTCCTTTTGCCAGGTTAAATCCCCTTACAGTACCTTCGTTCTTATCTCCATTTCCTATTAGTTTTCTTACCTCAACAATAGGGGGTATGTCACCTAGAGTTTTTATTTCAACTACTGTTCTTGTCTCAGCGGATCTCGGACCTTTGTTTCTACCCCACCATGATTTCTTCTTTTTAGCTACCGGAACTTCTATTTTAGTCTGAGCCTTCTTTGGTTGCTCCGCAATAGGTACCTTTAGGCTTTCATTTTGTTTATTATTTACCTTTACCTCTTCTGGAATCTGTTCTTTCTTGTCTGCTTCTGGGATTTCCTTTCCCTTAGGCTTTTTCTTCGTTGGTGCTGTGCTTTCCTTAAGACTCTGTGTCTTTTTCTTTACTTCGAAATCTATCACGTCCGAATCTTTTTCATTGTTGTTTTTTTCATCACTACTCATTTTTTTCACTCCTTAGCCTGAATTCCGTTATGCTGAGTTTCATACATCCATAAAGTTAATGTTAATGGATAAGATAATAAATTATTTGTATTATATAGGGCAATAACAGAGATTTCCATTGTTTGACCATTATAATATAGAGGATCAATGGATAGATTATTTGCCGCAGTGTTAAGTGTATAAAGTGCATTCAACTGCTTAAAATCAACCTGTGTGCCTGCGGTTAAATTGTATCTTATGTTGTTATTTGTTCCATTAAATGCGAATTTATATAAGTATCCCGAAACCCCATTGGTGCTGAAAACCGTGTTATTGAAATATAAGTATGACCCGCTTCCTACCATTGTTGTTTTAATTCCCCTTATTACAATGGAGGTTGTATTATACCATACGTACTCTACCGGATCGTTAGAAGTAAAATTCCAGAAATATAATGGAGTAGGATTCTGTCTTGATACATTATAATAAACTGCATAATTCAATGATATTTCCTTAATACTCAAGTTCAAAGTGTACTTTCCCTCCAAGAATTTTGAGAATGACAAGCTTGTATCATAGATTCCCTGATTATCCTTTGAATAATTCACATTCATATAATAGGGCAATATTGTTGTTGTGTTAAATACTAACCCATATCCCTGAATTAACTCCTTCGTTTCTCTCTGCGATGATGATACATTATTGAAAAAGTAAAAAGCTTTGGTCACAAATCCGGGATTATTGTACAAAAATGAATAGTTTCCCTGAGGAAGAGAATAATTAAATTCTGTTCCGACCAAAGGATTTTGATATGTTGATGTTGTATTTATTGGCAGTGTTGAATTAATAACGGAAAGATTGGAATTTGAAACCGAAATGTTTTGTGAATTTAGTTTGTGATCAAGGGCAAATGAATTTTCAAGCTTTACTGTTACTAATACTGAATCTCTGGAAATCATGGTAGCTGAGGAGTTGTCATGTATTTGGTTTGAATTGTATGACACATATACACCTGATTCCTCATAATTAATAGCATAAATTTGGTTAGCGAAATGCATTGTATATAATAAATGCAAATGTACCACACCTGTACTATTGGCAATGGTTGTCGTGTTATAAATTACCCCATTCACTAAGAAGAAAATCTGCACGGGTAGATTTGGCATTGGAGGGTAGACACCATTTACAACCTTTTGTGTGTTGAGCACCGTTATGTTAGCTATATAGGGAGATATTGGGCCATATGTGTTATATGTAATATAATTTGAAGTTTGACCCCTAGAAAGGTTCTCGGTGACGTTTATTGCGTTGATTCCTGGAATACCAGAAGATTTTTCATTCCATACCTTAATGGGAGTACCTTTCGAATTGTATCCTATACATTGAACTGGAACAAGTGTTATATTTTCATTTGTAAGGTTTTGTCCCTTAGTAAAATTTATTGCGAGAGTAGCAGAAACAAATCCTTGATAAGAAGCATTAATTACATATTTCTCTGATACGTTATTCGTTGATAGGAAAGGAAAATGCGTATCATAAAAAACATGGAAGCTATAATAGCCTGGCTTTATACCAGACGATGAAGAATAGTTTACTGGAAATAACCCGGATAAGCTGTTATTAACGAACGCTGGGGTTAATGGTGCGCTATTGACTTTGTTTAGGATATATCCTGAAATATTAAAGTACTCACCCCTTAGAGGAGTGAGATATACTGCAAGAAGTGCTCCGTTACTTTCAAACTCTTCAGCAGAATGAAAACCCGGAATAAAAATAACCAATGAATAATACCCCGAAAAGTATACAGGAACGTGCAGGATCCCAGTACTATTTGTAAAGAATGTTTCATAATAAGGCGTGCCACTTATATTAGAAAGCACAGCAACTGGGTAATTTGAAAGTGGGGCATAAGATTCGTTCATATTCAATATGGAAAAACTAAGTAAGCTTGGAGTTGAAAACGGAATACCGTTGCCATAATTTATTGTGGAATAGTTACCTTTTAGAAAATGGTTGACTTCGTTTCTGCCATATATTGGTATTACCCGAGTTCCATTGTTCCCGATACCGGTTGGTGAGAATGGATCCTTCGCTGTTAACGTGGCGTTTTCATTATACAACGTAGTGTTTACAAAAAGCTTTGGGAGTATGTTTAAGTTGGACAGTATCACACCCGGTGAAGATAGCCCAGAAATGGCATCAGGTATCACGCTATATAGATATTGAGCACCATTTGCGTACAGTAAACTATATCCTTCAGGAACCTTAATGGTGTATGAACCATTAAATATGGATGTTGCGGTCGCAATGACTTGAGGTGAAGAACTACCATTCCCAAGATAAAGATCACTTACAACGCCCCCGCTTACTGGTTGGCCTATTTTGTTGAAAAGGTAACCACTCACATTGAAGTATAGAAGTTGATTGGTTTTATTCATGGTTAATGTCAAATGATTTGTAACTCCAGTGACATTAAAGAAAAGAGGCTTTGGAAATTTATAATAACCTCCCTTTAGTGTTATGGATAGATACATTGCACTAGGGAGATCTGTAGTAAACGTTCCATTGCTTGCAGACAAAGTTGTGTAATCTCCAAAGAAAGCATGGAAAACAATCTGAACATCTGGAACTAAACTTCCATTGGAAAGCACAGTACTCCCAGTTGTCTTATAAAAATTTGCTGGAGATAAAGTTACATTTTGCCAGTCTGAATTTCCCTGAATTATTGAAAATGATTTTGTAACTTCCGTGAAGTTTTGTGCGGTATAACCTACTGAATAAGAACCATAATGAACTATGGTTACAGAATAAAAGCCGGTTGAAGTTGTCTTTACCTCATCAACCCATGGAAAAACATAGATATATGCGGCTTTGTTTGCCAATGGTGTTGGCCCATTACCCGTATTTGTATAAATGTAACCTTCCAAATTAAAAGTTGCATTTGACACAAATGAAAAAGTTGTACCTAAGGTAGAACCTGCCAATAGCTGAGTCTCCTGTTGAAATATTTGTGGTGGATGAAGTTTAGGAATCTTTAAATTCGGAATTTCTGTAGAATATGAAACGTGAAAGATAAAGAATGATGAAGAGGCGATAATAATCGCCGCGATTATTATTGCAATAGCCTTAGGTGAAATATTAACCATTTATTATCCTTTTATTGTAAACTCATAGTAGTTAATAAAATATTACGATGGAAAAGGAATGACAACTGACGAAAAATTATGAATCAAATGAAATATATGGGAAAATACTAATTTCTAACTTTAACAGCTATTCCTTTATCAAGTTCTTTCATTGCTTGAAAGGGCATTTTCGCCGTTCCAACACCCTTCGGGGTACCGGAATTATGCAATACAACCTCATCTTCAACTCTTATATCAGAAGTCGCTGAGATGACACCAACTGCATAAATGTTTGCTGTGGGTTTGAAATCGTCAATCTCCACAAGGAACTTGGAGTTCTCGATAAATGGTTTAGTAAAATTTTTGTTTATGGCCATCTTGCCTTTATCCTGTTGATATATGAGTGCAGGCTTCCCATCAACGGCTATCATGAACTGATTGTAATTTTTAATTATCTTCCCTTTACTTATATATGGAAGTATCCAGCCACCAAACTGGTATTCGCATATGGAGAATATTTTTTCCCTTATTGAATCATTAACTCTTGGAGGTTTATATTCTGTTACATATTCTCCAATCTTATTCCTCAATTTTATAAGGCTATCTTCATTACTTTTATCCCAATTCAATATTTCAACGCCCTCGGGCAAGTATTCTGCGGAAAAGAGATAGTCATCAGTCAATAATGCAAAGGATTTTTTATATTTGTTCCGAGTTAAATAGTTACTTGTAACATTGAAGAGCATTTCCTTTTCTTCTGAAGACCATCTTCCCGTAACTGGAACATCATAGAATGCGGCAGGATAGGTTTCCTCAAGTTCTCTTGGAACTAAGCCCAATGGGGAAGTAATTATAATTTCATGGAGAAATCCTCTGAGGTCACTTAAGGCCTCTATGAGACGCTTGTGAGATTTGGATTCTGAATAAGGTTTTCTTGCGGAACATGGTATAAAAAGAGAAATAGTTCTGGCATCTGGCTTTACATAATACTCCGATATATATTTCTGAAACCTCAAGATATCCGGCCTCGAAAGAGAGATATTTGATACTGCCCTGATGCTTTGAGTTCTCCTTGGGAAGACCTCTTCAAACTCTTTCTGATATTCGTTTACAAGTATCCTAAGCAACTCAACAGATTTTGAAGATAAATTTATTTTTTCCGCAATATCAAAGAGTGTATAATTCTTTATGGATGTCTGAACATCTTCCGAAAGGTTTTTTAAAAAAACTAAATTGGCATCTATTGAATTTCTATTGCTTTTCATTCTTCCCATATATCTGTATTCTATCTTTTCTGCTCCGTCCATGTATGATATAAAGTTGTCCTGGAATGATATGCCAAGCAGAGATAAAACCGGAAAGAGGTATGGATCACCGATTAATGGAGTATAAATAAGCTTATGGTACCTGTTCATTTTGTGGATTTCCATTAAAATTTTGATAAAGTTTCTAGGTCTTTGAATGATTGAATCAGCATCTTCAATCATCATTATGCTTTCAGATTCTCTAATGCCTATCTCAGTGTTTCCGATCTTAATTTTCCTTGAATCTGAAAATATCTCTCCAAATATTGAAAAATAACTTTCATTTACGATATCGGTTTTCCAGTCTAAAAATGCAGGATACCGCTTGCCTTCGAAGTTTCCCGTTCTAGAAAACCCAAAGAATGCCTCATCTATGATCACAAATGGTCAATACAGTGAAGCAATTACTTTTTTCGCTTTTTATCTGTTATTCAAAAATTGATTCCTTAAGACAGGTCAGAAAATATTAATAGGCAAATTATGATTTAGCTCCATTATAATTGTAAAAATCAGAGTTCAGACGTGTTAAATATGGTAAGTAATGATAACAAAATGGTATTTCCCGGTGAAGTTCTTTCATCTGCTGAGGAATATGTCCCCGGCGTTAATACTGTGGAAAGCGACGGATATGTAAAATCCCTTGCATTCGGTAAAGTCATGAAAGATGATGGCAGAATGATCATTTACGTGAAAACAGATAAAGTCAGACTCAAACCGAGAATAGGGGATATTTGTTATGGGCAATTGATCAAGGTTGATCAGCGACAGGCTATAGTCAAAATAGGTGGATTCAGTGATCCGAAATTTGGACTTGTTCCTTACACTGCTGAGGGATACATTAGGTTCGGGCAGGGAGACCGTGGCAGATCAAATGATATACCTAACATAAGAACAGGAGATTTTATCAGAGGTAAAGTCCTAAGAATTGGCCAAAATTTTGAATTGGGTATTATGGGGAGAAATCTTGGAGTTGTCAAGGCAAGATGCTCAAGATGTAGGGAATTCTTAGTTATGAAGGGTGGATCGCTTTACTGCGAAAACTGCGAGAGAACAGAACAGAGAAAATATGCCATTGATTATGGAGACATGATTAATTTTGGTGATGATATTGAAAACAGACAATGAAAGTATGGCAGATTTTAAAAAGTTGACAACAGAATTAAGTAACATGAGGAGAGAGCTGGATGATGTGAAGGAGGTTCTGAAAGGACTTATTCAGGTCATAATGAGCAGGGAAGAAAACGTAGATGGGGAAGAATATAACTAGGTGAAGAAATGATAATGCCGATGAAATTATTGGAAGAGAGTTTGAATAGAAAGGTAGTTTTGCTATTAAAGGACAACAGAACACTTCAGGGAGTCCTTACAGGTTATGACGAATACATGAATATGGTAATGGATGAGGTAGAAGAGAATTCTGACACAGTTACTAAAAAGTTAGGTATGGTTGTTGTCAGGGGAAGTAATGTTGTGAGAATAGTCCCAGAGTAACAATATTATAAATTACATGAATAAAATTATTTAAATGCTATAAATTTCTTTCTATGAAACTCTTCAATGCCACTGCATTGTTGAAGTTCCTTTCTTTGGAAGCATATAGGAGAACAAGATTTTTCTGCTTTGCCTTATTGACAATATCTTTAAAGTTCTGAGAATTCCCTATTTCCAAGTAGTATCTCTCCCTGAATTCATTCCACTTTTTCTCGTCGTGGGAAAACCATTTCCTCAAGTCGTCGCTTGGACCCAAATCTTTCATCCAAATTACACCAGTTAGTTTTTCCTTGGAGATACCTCTTGGCCAGATTCTGTCTACAAGTATATAGTCTGTATGAGAATCTTGATCTATATTATCATAAACCCTCTGTACTTTTATCATGTTTATGACCTACAATTTGAATTATTTAAAGAATCACTTTGCAATATATAGTTTATAGTGAGATAATTTATTAATATGAATTAGTCATTAATGATCAATGAAAGTTACATTGAGCCATATAAAGGCAGACATAGGTAGCCTTCCAGGGCATACCACTGTTCACGAAGATGTTGTTAATCAGGTAAAGAATCATGTGAAGGATCACGGAAAGGGGATAATTTCTGATTTTTATGTTTCAAGTATAGGGGACGACATACAGATTACTATGGCACATAATCTTGGAATTAATGCTAAAGAGGTTCACGGGCTAGCTTGGGATGCGTTCAAGGCTGGAACTGAAGTTGCGAAGAAGCTTGGTTTATACGGCGCTGGCCAGGACTTACTTAAGGATTCATTTTCCGGGAATATTAAGGGAATGGGTCCGGGTATTGCAGAGATGGAAATAACACCTAGGAAGTCAGAACCGTTCATAGTATATATGATGGATAAAACTGAACCTGGGGCTTTCAACTATCCAATCTTTAAGATGTTTGCAGATCCTTTTAATACCCCGGGACTTGTAATTGATAATAACATGCATGAGGGATTCAGATTTGAGGTTTGGGACATTATTGAAGGAAAAAATATATATCTTGATGCCCCCGATGAAATGTACGATATCATTTCTCTAATTGGATCAAAGAGCAGATATGTTATAAAGAGGGTCCTAACAAAAGAAACACATCAAAAGCTCCCAGATGAGAATGTTGCAGTTATTACAACTGATAAGCTATCATTCATAGCGGGTGAGTATGTAGGAAAGGATGACCCAGCAGCAATAGTAAGGATTCAATCGGGGCTTCCAGCATCTGGAGAAGCGATGGAAGCTTTCTCACATCCATATCTAGTATCAGGATGGATGAGGGGTTCCTTTAATGGCCCTCTAATGCCAGTAGGTTTGAAATATTCAAAAATGTCGAGATTCGACGGTCCCCCAAAAGTAGGGGCATTAGGATTTGTCTATAAGGATGGAAAGCTCACCGGGCCGGTTGATATGTTTGATGACCCGGCTTTCGACGGAGCAAGAAAACTAGCATCGGATATAGCTGATTATATTAGAAGGATGGGTCCATTTGAGCCACACAGACTCCCCGAAGAGGATATGGAATATACCACAATGCCGAAAGTTATGGAAAAACTTAAGGGAAGATTCCAAGATATGGAGGGCCAACCAGGCAACAAGAACAAGGGCAAAAAGCATGAGGCAATCCTTGATGTGGAGTGAACCCCACATAACCCTACTTTATTTTAGAAGTTTTAACAAATGAATGGAAAACAGCCCTCCTGGGATCAATATTTTATGAGAATGGCTTTCTTAGCCGCATCCCGATCCAATTGCATAAGGAGAAAAGTTGGTGCGGTTTTAGTTCGTGATAGGAATATATTGGCGACTGGATATAACGGCCCGCCAAGTAATACGGCTCATTGCGATGTTGTAGGTTGTATTAGAGATGATATGAACATCCCTTCGGGTGAAAGACATGAACTTTGTAGAGGATTACACGCAGAACAAAATGCCATAATTCAGGCTGCTGTCCATGGCGTGAGTATTAGAGATTCGGTAATTTATACAACTACGCATCCGTGTGTAGTATGTTCGAAAATGTTAATGAATGCCAAAATAGTTGAGATCGTTTATGCGGAAGGATATCCTGATGAGTTATCAGAACTCATGCTCATGGAAAGTGATATTAAGAAGAGACGTTTCACCATCTCTGATGAGGAGATCCAACAAATGATTGGAGCACAGTTTTCAAAAGTGAGTGGAGAAGATTGAATTGACTTCATTCATAACCGGCATCCTGGATGTCATTATTACGGATATTATTCTTATAATTCAAACGATTGGGTATCCAGGAATTTTCTTTCTAATGCTTCTTGAAGGTTTATTGCTCCCAGTCCCATCAGAAGTAGTAATGGCTTTTGGGGGGTATCTGGCACTTACAGGAGGGCTCCCTTCGTTTGGTCCAATACCTGCATACATTCTTGTGATAACAGCAGGAACCCTTGGAAATCTTGTCGGATCGTCTATGGCATACGCAATTGGGTATTATGGTGGAGAACCTGGTATTTTAAAATTCGGCAAATACGTTGGGCTGGATGAAAATTCAATAAGAATCACCCATAGATGGTTCATGAAATATGGAAAAATTTCAGTATTCCTTACCAGGATGACCCCAATTTTTAGGACGTTTATTTCTATTCCCGCGGGCATTGCAAAGATGAAATACTCGACTTTTGCAATATATACCCTCGTGGGAACGATAATTTGGGATAGTATACTTGTTTATCTCGGGTTTATTTTTGGTTCAAGCTGGAAAAATATTCTGGGCGCCTTCAACGATTACACATACATTGGTATAGCCGCGTTTTTCATAGTTCTAATATATTTGTACTATAGACACAAAGAAGGAAAAAAGCAAAAAGCCGTAAATTCTTAATTGAGATAATACCAATTTTAATAATGTTTTTTAGTGTCAATAGAGGCATTTAGAGATTGCAGTTGCAAGATGGTGTAAACAATAAGGCAAGGAGAATAAGATTAATTAATCGTAAGCCATAACGGAACGATGGACAGCAAGATAAAGATTATAGAGAAGGATAAAAACTCCATTACCTTCGAAGTTCTAAACTATGATAACACATTATTGAGACCTCTTGTAGAGGAATTACTTAAGGACGAGCAGGTTGAGGAATCAAAATATTATATCAAACATCCAGTGATAGACAATCCAAGAATATATGTTAAGGTCAAATCTGGAAAACCACAGGCTGCTGTTAAGCGTTCAATAGCCAGATTAAGCAAGATTTTTGATGGCTTATCTTCAGATCTTTCAAAGGAATTCAAAAGGATAGAAGAAAGTGAAAAAAAGTCCAAATGAGATTACTTTAATTGTTGAATATCAGATAGGATTCTCTAATTTTTTCTTTAGAGAGATAGAATCACTTCATCGTAACGATAGTAATACCAAATATGAGAAGCTATTTGATGGTGTTATCTTAATAGATTCTAACCCAAAAACACTGGAAAAATCAAGTTTTGTCAAGAGAATTACAGAAGTGGTAAAAACATTCTCCAGTTTTCATGAACTGCAACATTTGGATGCTTCCTTTGGACAATTTTATGTAAGGATAAGAGATTCATCGGACTGCCATTCTACTCAAGACGAAAAGATTCTCGGAGAAAAGCTGGGAGCGAGAGGGCGTGTCAATTTTAAAAACCCGGATAACATATTCATTGCATATCACGGGAAAAAACTCTGGTATTTAGGGAGACAGATTTACCAATCTAATCAAGAAAAACTACAGAATAGGAAAGCTGGTATGAGACCATTCTTTTCTCCTACATCAATGGATCCTCGATTTGCGAGATTTTGCATAAATGTTGCAGAGGTCCAAGATGGAGGAACCATTATGGATCCCTTTTGTGGTACCGGCGGAATGCTAATAGAAGCAGGATTGCTGAAATATAATGTAATCGGTATCGATATTTCTCAGGAGATGGTTTTGGGAACAAGACTTAACCTGAAATTTTTTGGAATTCATGATTTTACAGTTACGAGGGCAAACTTCCTGGAACTCTCTAATGCAATAAATGTTGATGCCATAGTTACAGATTTACCTTATGGTAGAAGTTCTTCCAGAGCAGGAATTGAAACCGCTGAGCTATTCTCTAAGCTTCCACAAAAAATGGAACAATTCCTAAAGAGAGAAGGCTGTATAATACTGGTAACCAATACGCTTGAATATTTGCATAATTTTGATGAATTATTTTCCATATTATTTATAATTCCGCTCACTATTCACAGATCACTTACACGTTACTATATTAAGATGAGGAAAAAACCTAAAGAGTCAGAAACTTTGAAATAACATCATTCACAAAAAACACTGGAAGGGACAGTTTTTTTGAAACCTCATCTGGATCCAGTAACTCCAGGAAATTCAACAATATTTCCCGTGAAATATTATCCCGAACATTTTCACTGATTTTCCTTGTTATGGAATATATTAATGAATCCTTTTGCCTTATGAGAGAGGCTCTTGTTTTCATCAATTCGTCAATTCTGTTATTAATATCACGAAGAGAGTTTAATAAACTTTCATTATTGTCATTAAGATAATTATCTGTCTTATCAAAAATATCTAGAGGATACCTTTTAGTTTCAATAAAATTCCTTGAATAGTCAATTATCAGTGTAGAAAAACCGGTGGGTCTATAGATTTTTCTGGATGCACCCTGAGGGTTCTGTTCCTTTCCCACAGAAAAAATTAGATTGGCTCTCTCCAGCACCTCCAATTGCTTATTGATTGCCTGTTGAGAGAGACCTATTTGCCTGCTTATCTCCAAGGCATATGAATCATCTATTATGAGTCTCCTCAGTATTTCTCTCCTTGTTGAATTCTCAAAAATGGAGAGAATGAGATCAAAATCATCGTCCACTTAGAACCCCTAACTTATTTTGATCTTCTTTCCCTTCTGGTCATCTGCTTTATCAAGGGCAATTTTCACATCAAGGATACCATTGATGAATTTTGCTTCGGTACTATCTGGCTTCAATTTGTGTTCTGATTCGATCTCCTTGAAGTATTTCCTAGGTCCTCCGGAAACGTTTAGTACTACGTTATGGTCAGAGACTTTTAAGTCTATATCATTCTTGTTAATTCCAGGTAGTTCATACGTTATATACATGTTGGATGCATCTGTGTTCATATCAGTAATTGGTTCTCTCACGTCCTTTTCAACTCCATGCGTGATGCCCGGGTTTCGTACCCCTGGAACATTTCCGAATTCCTGGAATAAAGGTCTTCCATTCTGGTCTGTCTTGTATGTAAATCCATACACGAAAGGCCCAAATGTAGTCGCTTCAGGATCCTTTGCGATTTTTTCAAACATTCTTCTCATCCTCTCATTGAACCTATCAAAGTCTATACCAAATGAGTCAAACATATCTCCAAAGAAGTCGTCCTCGTCATCTTCGTCATCTCTTCTTCTTCTATACACCATTTCTATCACCTGTTGACAACATATAGTTGTTAACTATACATTACTTTCTAATATATTAATCTTTTTGCTATTAGCTAAGGTAGATTTGATACATAGAAAACCAAATTTATCATTGGACATCTAATAGAATAACCGGAAGATTTTTTCTATGTGGAGCCTTATTTTTTGAGCAAAAGTCTTATAACTCAATCTTTTATCATGTTTCGTTCAGTGATTAGTTATTGAATACGTGGAAAATACGGGAAATACTAACTGCGCAAATGAAAGAAACTGTAAGAGCAATAAGAATTCATTGAACAGCCATAAGGATTGAGAGAGGCATGGATCAAGTCCCCCAGTATGGGGTTATTTGATGATGCTTCTATGGATACTTGGGAATAATATAGAGGTGTAACATTGAAAGTACCGGAAAGAATAGTTGTTGTGGGCAACAGCACAGCTGGCATAACAGTTGCCAATAAACTTAGAACGAGAATAGCTAAGGATGATGGGGAAGTGATCCTAATAGCTGGAGGAAACAGGCATTATTTTAACGACGCTTCAGTTTTCTTACCAGTGAATTATCTACAGAGCTCATATTTATCAGCCCCCGTTAAGAGTCTTTTAAAAAAATCTATAGTGCATGTAAATGAAAACATTAAAAGCATAGATGTGGAGAATAGCGGTATTTTAACGGAAGAGGGTCATTTAATTAGATACACATATCTTGTTATTGCTATGGACTGTGTACCTAACCTGGATGCAATACCGGGCTTCAAGGAAGAAGTTAGATCGGTTAATGATGTGCAATCAGCGACTTCTTTGCGAGAGGATATTCAGAACCTGAAGCAGGGTTCAATAGTCATTGGTAACGCGCCGAATTTTATGGGAAACCAACTTTTGATCAGCGATCTTGCAATTCTACTTTCAAAATACTTCAAAGAGAACAAACTTGATTCCAAAATTAAAATACAGCTGTTTTTCCCAGAACAAAAGATACATGGTAATGTGGATCTGTTTAATGTGATTGAAAAGTATCTCACAGGTCACAATATAGAAGTTATAGGGGGATTTTCCTTAGCTTCCCTGAACGTGAAGAACAGAGAACTTGTTTCTTCTGAAGGAAAGACAATAAAATATGATTTACCTGTGGTCATGCCTCCGGAAACCTTACATAAATCAATTCAAACATCTAATTTCCCAAAGACAGATAGTGGTCATATAGATATTGATGAATCTACACTCTCAGTGAAAAATAATGAACAGGTATATGTAATAGGGGGTTCACTTGGACTTCCCGGTTCGCAGAACCTTGCTTCCGCTCTTGATCAGGCAGAATTTGTATCTGCTAGAATTGCTAATAAAATCTCCGGTTACAGAGAACCAGAGCCATTCAAAATGAAAATCGAATTGCAGCCTTTGACTGATAATAAACTTGCAATGACAGCACTCTTAGATGGTGATTCGCTCATGGTAGGCAAGGCATCAGAAACCGATTTCCTTCTGAGACTTTATGCCCATTCATCATACTTTGGAAGAGAAATTAGAGGATTTGTGTAGGTGGTAAGATGACAACAGATGAAGATAAACAGGTTGAAATAGAAAGAATGTTGGGAGAATTAGTTCAGGACGACTCATCAATGGAATCGCTTCTGAGAATACTATCCGGTTTGAAGGACTCTGGAGGGCTTCTTTTACTGGAAAATTTGATATCTAAAAAAATGCCTGGAAGTACAATTCAGGCTGAAAGATTGTTTAACTCCAATGAATTAAACCTCGGATTACTTAAGTTGGTTGATGTATTGACCGCCCTTATGGCGGCAATATCACAGGGGCCTACCTCTGGCACAATAAATTCCATACTATATAATAGCGATGAAATTGCCGAAGCCATGGTAAGTGGAGCAAAAAAACCTGACAATTACAGTCTTCTAAGACTAATGGGCATGTTTAAGGATCCCGATCTGGCAGCAGGATTGACTGCCGTTCTTAACGCTCTTAAAGAACTCGGTAAAATATTAAAGACGGTCGATTGAATTGACACTACAAGTCAGTTTTAAATATGACTCTACAAATGAGAGATTTGTAACAGATACACAAGGAAGGGAACCTATGAGCATCAGGGACCCGTTTACTTCAAAGGAAATCTATCATACTCCAACTGAATTGCTTCTGCTGGGTATGGGCGGTTGTTCCAGTGACGATATTCTTCTGATCCTCAAAAAAAGAAAGAACGAAGTATCAGATTTCAGATGCGAGGTTACAGGAACAAGAGCAGAAACAGATCCAAAGACGCTCACTTATGCCAACATTCATTACATCATAAATGGTAAGGTTGATGAAGATTCTGCAAGGAAAGCCATAGACCTCAGCCTCTCAAAGTATTGCAGTGTTTCTATCCTTGCAAAAAGAGGAGGCACAGATTTAAGGTACTCTCTGACCCTGAATGGTAAGAAAATTGCTGAAAGTGAAAAAGCGTAAAGATTTTTCAAATTAAATATTTTTGATCCCGCTTCCCGTTAGAATTAGAAGAGAGTTTTTTGACTTGTCTGTCTTTTCATATGCGGCATACGTTGTTGCCGAGCTAAATTCAGTGTAAATTCCCTTAGTGATTAATGCGTTACGGGAATTCTTTATTTCTTCTTCTGAAACAGTAATAACCCTTCCATATAGCCTGATTTTTTCAGTCATTTCATTTAAATGAGGGGAATTTACAGTAACCAGAGCATCAGCTATGGATCTGCCATATTTTGCGGGCTTCGTTTTATATACAGAATCAAATAGCGGACACATTATTTCAGGCTGAACAGCTATAATTTCTGGAATATGATCTATCTCTCCTGAATCCATAAGATGCTCCAACCCATACAGCATTCCCAGCATCAATGTTCCTGCAGAAACTGGGACAAAAATCCTTTCCGGCATCTTTTCTGTCTGCTTAAAGATCTCATATGATAATGAACGTATCCCATCTATAAATTCTGCCATGTAAGTATGTCCAAGGTATGTTCCATGTGCTGATACAGCTGCTCTGAACAGATCCTCTCTTGAACCTTCAATGAGTGTTACATTAGCTCCGAATGACTTTATCTGCTCCAGTTTAATCCTGTTCGAAGTAGCAGATACAAAAACTGTTGGCGAATATCCTGCGATCTTTGAAAAGAATGAAAATGAAGCCCCTGCGTTACCCGATGAATCCTCACTTACCGGTGAACCGGAAAGAAGCATTTCATTGTCCCTTATGCTTGAAAATAGAGTAACCATCCCGCGATCCTTATATGAAAGGGTCGGAGTAAAATAATCCAATTTCATAGAAAGGTTTCCAAAATTCAATATTGGAGTCAAGAATTCTGGATCAATAATCCATTTGTTGATGTAGGGAAAATTTCTGCTTAAATTTTCATTATACTTCCAGTTAATCTTTAAAAAAAATGTGCCTCCACATTTGAGGCATATGTGCTCAAGTTTCTCCCTTGGTGCTTTACAGTTCCTGCATAGTACAGTTGGTTTCATCAAAAATTAGAGGGATGAGTAATAGTTCTCGTCGTAAGGTTCGGGTTTTAATCCCTTTCTTGTTCTGATTTTTGCAACGATATCACTCTGTAATTCATACGGAACCTTCTGATAACCTTCGTTTTCAGAACTCCACAGAACTTTTCCACCGGTTGCACTTCTTATGGCTGAAGCAAAACCAAACATTCCGGAAACAGGTATTTTAGATATAATTACGATATCATCACCTTCAGTATTCATTTCTTCTACAACGCCTCTTCTCTGCTGAATTTCGTTTGTAACTGAACCCATAATATCCTGAGGAACGTTTATGTAAACTCTCTGGACAGGTTCAAGTAATATTCTCTTACCCCTACATATGGCACCATATATTGAGTTTCTTCCTGCAGGTATAACCTGAGCTGGTCCCCTGTGTATACTGTCCTCGTGTAATTTTGCGTCAACTAACTTAACTTTTAAACCTGAGACTCTTTCGTTTGCCAATGGTCCCCTGTTCATAACTTCCTTAAAGGAGTCTATGAGTAATTCCATGGTTTCATCTAGGTACTGAATACCCTTTGTGACATCAGTCATTAAGTTATCACCCTCGATGCACTCTAAACCTCTTGCTTCTTCTCTGTCCAGACCGTTTGCCTGGAGGAGTTCTGTTATGGCTTTTCGATCCTTGAATTTAGAACCCTGAGGAATTTGACCGTCCTTGATTAAAGCAATAATAGATTCTTCAAGTGGTGAAACCTCAAAATAGAATTTATTGTGCTTATTTGGAGATTTACCCTCAAAAGGACCTCCCTGATGTTCAACTGTTTCTCTATATACTACTATTGGATCGGAAGTTGTGACCTCTACTTTATAGTCATTTCTTACTCTATATAGAGTTATTTCAAGATGTAATTCACCCATACCAGATATAAGATGTTCTCCTGTTTCCTGATTGATGTTGACCTGTATTGAAGGATCGGCCTTTGACACTGTCTTCAAAACTTCAATGAGTTTTGGAAGATCTGATGTATGTTTTGCTTCTATTGCAAGCGTTACCACTGGATCTGTATAATGCATCATTGGCTCAAATGCCTCCATGTCAGGCAGTGCGGCTACAGTCGAACCTGCTATTGCGCTTTTTAGACCAATAACTGCTGCTATGTTTCCAGCTGCCATGCTATCAATTTGTATTCTATCCGGGCCGACCATCATGGCCAATGTCTGTAGTTTGAATTTTCCTGAGGTGCCGAGAATATATAACTCCTGGCCCCGTTTCAATGTACCGCTGAAAATTCTTCCAACCGCAATTTCACCTGCATGTGGATCAACAATTATCTTCGTTATCATCATGTTAACAGGACCTTCGGGATCACAGATCATCATTGCCTTTCCGTTAACAGATTCAAGGTTGCCTTTCCATATCTGTGGGATTCTGTAAGCCTGTGCCTGCTTTGGATCCGGAAGATGTTTAATGACCATTGTTAATATAATGGTGTGAAGTTGTGATTTCTTTGCAAGCTCTTTTTGATTACCCGCCTTTACATAATCTACTATGTCTTTGAATGAAACTTTCGTTTCCTTCATGGATGGCACTGAAATGGCCCAATTATTATATGCCGAACCAAAGGCTACTTTTCCATCCTGCACATTGAGTTGCCAGTCTTTGACAAATTCCTTTGGTGCATATTTTGTCAAAAGTTTGTTCACATCGTTAATAATCTTAACGAACCTTTTCTGCATCTCATCCGAATTCAATCTCAATTCGTTGATTAGCCTGTCAACCTTGTTTATGAAAAGAACTGGTTTAACCCTCTCTCTGAGTGCTTGTCTGATAACAGTTTCTGTTTGTGGCATTACGCCCTCCACTGAATCGACTACAATGATTGCTCCATCTACTGCCCTCATTGCCCTAGTGACATCCCCACCAAAATCCACGTGCCCCGGAGTATCAATAAGATTGATTAAAAATTCCTGATTGTCGTGAACGTGAACCATAGAAGCAACGGCAGCATTAATTGTGATACCTCTTGCCTGTTCCTGTTCGTCAAAATCCAACATTAATTGCTTCCCTGCTAAATCCTCACTCATCATCCCGGCGCCTGCGATCAGATTATCGCTTAATGTTGTCTTCCCGTGATCAATGTGTGCAGCTATACCCATATTCCTTATCTTTTCAGGATGGTTTATCAATTTCGAAGCTTTTGCAATATTATCTTCTTTTCGTCCCATTAAAAACACCTTACAGATTTAAAATTATAAAATAAATTAAAAAATTAGCTCTTAATTTGAATCTCTATCTGGACCCCGTCTGGTATGGCAATCCTCATGAGTTGCCTCAACGTCCTTTCATCGGCATCCACATCTATGAGTCTCTTGTGCACTCTCATTTCCCATCTATCCCACGTTGGAGAACCTTCTCCATCAGGACTTTTTCTTACAGGAACCTGTAATCTTTTTGTTGGGAGTGGCACTGGACCATGAACCTCCACCCCGGTTCTGTTAGCAATGCCCTTTATCTCGTTGCAAACAAGGTCTACAACCTTATGTTCTGAACCGCTTAAAGAGATTCTGGCTTTATATGAGACCACTCATGTCACCTTACTTAAGCTCAATGTCTATACATTGACCAGCAGCAACTGTTTGCCCCATATCCCTTATTGCAAATCTCCCAAGTTGCGGAAATTCTGCAACCTTTTCAATTACTAGGGGTTTGTCAGGTACAACCTTCACTACGGCAATATCTCCTGTTTTGATATAAGCGGGCTTTTCTTCCTTAGTAGTTCCATCCTTGGGGTTGATAGTCTTTAATATTTCTTCAAACCTGCACGCTACTTGTGCTGTGTGAACGTGAAATACTGGTTTATATCCTGCAGCAATCACTGACGGATGATTAAGAACAACTATCTGAGCTGTGAATGATTTCACTACAGATGGTGGTGCAGTTACAGGTCCGCATACATCTCCTCTCTTGATATCGTTCTTGGCTATTCCTCTTACATTGAACCCTACGTTATCGCCTGGTCCAGCCTGTTCCATTGCCTCATGATGCATTTCTACTGTCTTAACTTCTCCCTGTTTATTAGCAGGGTTGAAAATAACCTTGTCGCCGTTTTTCAGGATTCCAGTTTCAATTCTTCCAACTGGAACAGTTCCTATACCAGTAATTGAATATACGTCCTGAACTGGTAGTCTAAGAGGCTTGTTAATCGGTTTCTCAGGCACTTTAAGTGAGTCTAGAAGTTCAAGTAAAGTTGGTCCGGTATACCATTTCATGTTTTCAGACTTCTTTGTTATATTGTCTCCTTTATATCCACTGATTGGTACCATTGGTATGTTCCTATAACCAATTGATGCAAGGAACTTTTCAACTTCTCCCTTGACCTCGGTGAATCTCTTTTCACTGTATGGAGGCTGTGTAGCATCCAACTTGTTGATTGCAACGATGAGCTGCTGAACACCAAGAGTCTTTGCAAGATATGCATGCTCTCTTGTCTGAGCCATTATACCATCTCCGTCTCTTGATGAGATTACAAGAATAGCTGCATCAGCTTGACTTGTACCGGTAATCATGTTTTTAACAAAGTCTCTGTGTCCTGGAGCATCAATTATTGTAAAATAATACTTCCCAGTTTCAAATTTTCTGTGGGAAAGCTCAATTGTAACTCCCCTCTCTCGCTCCTCTTTGAATTTATCCATTACCCATGCAAATTCAAAAGTTGCTTTTCCCTTCTCTTCAGCCTGCTTCTTGTATTCCTCAATTATGTGTGGAGGAATTTCTCCGTGCTCAAACAAAAGTCTCCCTACGAGGGTTGACTTTCCATGATCTACGTGTCCTATTGTGACCAAATTTATGTGCGGTTTCTGTGATGCCATTTTTACACCTTTATTTCTAATTTTGTGGTAGTCCGTAAAAGGATTTTATTTATTAAACCCTTTGGTGCGAGATTGATAAAGATTATAAGATGTTTTCTCTAGTTTGCATCCCCTTATCTAAAATCTGCTCTCTTTTTATTTGAGTATTTATCTGGTTTATGGGGTTTATAAAATGTGACATGATTGCATACAATATACTCTGCTTCCCATCTGGCCATTTAATAATACTTTCGTCGTGTATTGCAGATTCGCCGTTTAGAACAACCAAATCCGGAGTAAATGAAGATGAAAAATGGTCGATTTCCCTAATGTTTCTAACTACCAGTATTCTGAAAATTCTATAATTTCCTGCGGGAATATCCTGAAAACCATCCAATACAAATAATCTGTTTTTTGCAGAATAAGATTGTAGAATCTCTGTGAGATTTGCCTCTGTTGAATCAACGGTATATGAGGTTCTCGGACCAATATTTATTACAGTAATTTTTCCCTCCTTTTCAATCTTTGAGATATTATTTCCCATCGCGTTGAGTTTTCTTTCATCGTGCGGGAGGTTCTTTATGTATATTATTTCTGGGGCCAAAGGAGTAACGATATTCTCTGCTATCCACTCACTTACATAGATGTTACCTGAACCTGAAAATCCCGTTACGCTTATTATCGATTTTTTCGCGTTCTCATCTGCTTCCATACACACACCAAACTATGAATTGGATTTCTACGGTAACCTGTCATCAACTTAAATGAATAAATACATATTTGTTCTTGACTGAATTATATAGGCTTGCCATTATTAGAATCCTTAACATTTATAATGTAAAGTTATAGCTCAAATGCTAATTCGTCTAAAATTCAATTTTCCAATACATATTAAATATCCCCCATGTAATTTCCATTAATGATTGATGGAGTATACCTTATACCACACGGGGACGAACTAATAGACCTTCCTAACAGATCAAGTAAGGAAATGAGGGAAGCTATCACTAAAGAAACTTCCAAAGATAATGCCGATTCAAGAATAATATTCACTCCTCACGGGCTTTCAGTTGGGAATAAATTTTCTGTTGCCTTAAACGAAAGGCTATCTGGCAATTATCTCACTGAAGGTGGCGTAAATTTACAAATGAAATTGAATAATAATTTGGAACTTGCACGCCTCATTCTATACTCAAACCAGGATATTTTATCTAAAGCATTCTTTTCCGGAGGAGAACAGAATACATTTCCCATTGATTTTGGTTCATTAATACCGCTAACATTCTTCAGCGAGAGACCCACTGTAATCATAGGACAGGCTAGATTATGGGATTTGCAACGTATGCACGAATTTGGGAAGAATATTTACAGGGCAGTTTCACGTTCAGACAAAAAATATTCAATAATATTCAGTGCAGATCAATCACATACTCATAACCCAAAGGGCCCTTATGACTTTTCAGATGAAGCGAAAATATACGATGAAACTATAAAAGATTCTATCATTACTGGAAAATTCGAAACGTTATATGGAATGAGAAGAGATTTTGTTGAGGCAGCCAAACCTGATAGTTATTGGATTATGGTAGTTTTAGGAGGGTTTCTTGCTGAATCTAAGATAAAGCTCCTCCTTAAATATTATTACATAGAAAGATATTTCGGAATGCTTTTTGCGAGCAACTTCAACTAGGTCTTGTCACTTTCCAGTGGATAAATTGCGATGATGCTAGAATGATTATTTAGCCATTTCTGCCACATATCTTTCCAAAACCTTCCATATATCATTACCCATTTTATTATGGAATATGGTAGATTTATTCCTTTGTTATCTGAAGTATGCATACCAATTTTAGTTACTCTCGTATAACACCGGTCAGTTAAATATAACAATTTTATTCACCATATAAAAATATAGTAAATTTGAATATGCATAAAAGCTTAAATGAAATGAGTTTGCCACATATTGTTTT
>JAJZJZ010000115.1 GCA_021809755.1 Thermoplasmata archaeon | reverse complement strand
GAGATGGAAAAAATTTGTAGATTTAATTCTTCAACAACTTAAATTCGCCAATAGGCTGAGGGATTTATTTATAGAAAAAAATGAAGAAAAGTTCAGTTTCTATAGTTCAGAATGCTTATTTATAACTTAATAAAGTGCCTTTTCCGAGTAAAGTTGTTTTAACTCAATAAACACTTGGAATATCGTCCTTACTTTCTATCTACAGATCATTCCTAATTATGACTGACTTATCTTTCATTGTTACAACACTCTTGCCTATATTCACTGTATCTGGATTTATGACTTTTCAGACATTATATTAATAACTCTTAAAAAAAATCCCGGCATGGCTAAATTGCACAAGAGTTTGAATCGAAAGTGAAGGACTACAATGAAATGAAGAAGATAACGCATGCATATTGAATTGCTTAACAAAGTGCATAAAATCTAAAACCTAAGGCTTTTAAAAACATTATTGTTGAAGTGATCCAAACTCATAATTATGATTTTACAATGATAAAACTTACGACAAAGAAGAATATAAAAAAAGAAAACTAAATATTCGATCTATTTATGGTTTGATTAACATTGAAATTAGCTGAGTTCTTGTATATTTGCATATTTCCTCAATTTTATTAAACTCAAAAGTTCTTGGAGTTCCATTCATAAATCCTCTTATTAAGGAACTCAATTTATCTAGCGCCCCCTTTTCAATTAAGAAAATCGTTTTTTCTTTAAAAATAGAATAGAGCTCATCTTGAAAATATTGTAGCTCCATATAATGTCCTTGCGACTTATCACTATTGCTGAATACAAAAACTAAAGCGTTCGAGTTTTTCATAGTGTACTGACTATGTAATATATTTTGTTCACTGTGTGAACTCACAAAGTTAGTTATTGATGGGGGATGAGGATTGTCTTCCACTAACTTTGCATTCGTAAAATCATTATCTATAAGGTAATCTCTTAACTTTATCAATTTATTATAGCTTTTTTGTGGGTAATAAGCTCCCAAGATACACACATTAAAATTGCCTAAAATATTTTTATAAGAATTATCATTCACTTATAAATAATAATAAAAATGTTAAAATACCTATAGGTTATCTAAATTCACTTAAGTGAAAAATATTCACTGATTAATAGGTGGAAATATGGATTCAGATAAAATTAATGAAATGGCCGAAAGGATCGTACCTAGAGAAATGATAAGCATTCTGGGGAGTTTGAACTCAAATTTAGACTGGGCAATAATGTCAGCGTTGGAAGATAGAGAATCTACCTTTTCGCAAATAAAAGAATCGTTGAGAACAAAAAACAACAAGCTTCTCACTTACCACTTGAAGAAATTATCCATAAACGGGCTGATTCAGCATTATTATAAGTATTCTGGACCAAAACAAAACTATTCCTACTATTCAATCACTAATTTAGGAAAAAAATTGGTAAGGAACATTAACGATGTGTTCAACTTCGAAAATTCTGTTTCTGAAATAAAATTGACAATCGGAAATTTAGAAGAATCAATTAATGTCTTTAGAAGCATTTTGTTAAACTCTTATTCCCAAAAATTAATTAGTTTACCCAAAAATATCACTTCAAATTTACTGCCAACGCTTAATAATGTCAGCAAAAATTCTCCTTCAGTGGAGATTGTAAATGCTAACGAGAATAAGGTTAAATTAAGGGTGACACAATGAAATTGGACGGAAATCAAAAAAGCTTACTAGCTAAGGAAATTGAGCTTCTGAGTGAGAAAATACTAAACTCTGAAGATTTTTTTACTGCAAATTTTTATTTTAGTGCTGCTTATGGTATTTTTGATAAAATTCTCAAAATGGATTATAATAAAATGATCCTTTTGACTGAGGAAACATTGCAAATGGCTTATCTTAGAACGAGTGCTTTAGTACAAGATGAACAGCTCCAAAAAATGATAGGGTTGGAAAGGATTATGGAAACTATGAAAAATATAGGGAAAAGAATAGGAGAATTAGGTGACGAATTTAAGAAGGGTACTGACTATACAAACACACTGGCAGATATAACCGAGTTAGCTTATTTGTTAACAGGACCTGGTATTTATCAAAAAAATATGGATTTGATATAAACTTGGAACTTTGCTATCACGATGGGCATTGATGAAAAGTTCCAAAGTACACATTATTATTACCCACATCTTTAGAAAAGTAGTGAAGAATTAAATCTTACAAGATTTTTTATTGAGTTCCGGTTTTTAAAAAGTTAGAAAGATTTTCTACGATCAACTACAGGACGTTTAAACTTCAGAGTTTGAAAGATTAAATGAAATCAATCCGTAGCATAAGAAAATAAAGCATTTTCGATCATTCCGAGTCTAGACAGGATAACTCTGAAATCTAATATGGGGATGCATCTCATTACGTAGTATAAGCGAAAAAAGATGCAAAAACATATTTTTTGTGATTTTACATGTCTGAGTGATTGAAAATATAGTAATATATAGGTTTTCAGAGAATATATAGAAATTTAAAGGATATTTAATTTGTATGACTTTACGTTAAAAATGTCATTAATAATAAATACAACATTGGCTATATATATGTAGAGGCATATTATGGAGAAGAATAATAAGAATATAGAGAAAGGCGAAACTCAATATATGAAACTGAGAAATCAATATGAAGAACTTAGGGTAAAATTAGATTGGCTGAACAATGATTCCTTCCTTCTGGAATCTAAAGCAGACATGAAGCAGGTTTACATGTATCTGAAAAATAAACCTGAATCTGCGAAATTCATATACAAAAAATATCCTGATCTCAGAGAAACAATAAAGGAAATCTGTGATCCGGATAATCCTTTATTTCTTTCTAAGGTAAAGGATTCTTTAAGTGAGCTTATCGATTTTGATATAGAGAAAGTAAGTTTAGAGGACATAAGGAATGAAGTAAAAAAGCAGTCTATAGATTTGGATAGGCTTAAGGCTGAAATTAAGGATGAAGAAAAACAATACGATCAGATAGCATTGGAAATAGATAGGAAGAAAGCTGAATTAGAGAACTTAGATCGGCTCTCAGGAAACATTAGATCGGATCCTGGATTGGAAAGAATCAATGACTATATTACAGATGCGAAAGCCATAATGGAAACCATAGAGAAAAAAGGAGATGAATATTTCATCGCACACATTACTCATCCTGAAGCACAGATCACAATGTCAAAAGATCAGTTTCTGCATGTTAAATCCTTAATAAATAACGCAGATGAACTAAAGAAATACTTAGAATCAAACGATTTCTTATCATCTGAATACTTAGACGAAAACAGAAAGAAAATAAAGGAGCAGATGGAGAAAGAAAAACAATCTGCATTAAATGAAGTGGAATCTATTAAATTATTGAATCCTCTAAGAAGTATAAAACAGTTGAACAGTGGAATAGCAAACATTAGGTATAAATTGGATAAAGGCGAAGAAGTAGGCGGTATTGTTACCTTTAACATACCTGGATTTAAAATGATCAAAGGTGAGCTTGAAGAATTGATGACCATAGCTGACAACATGGAAATGCAGTTCACTAATGTAAAGGAAAGAGGAAAGAAACAATTTTTAAAGAAGGTGGAATAAATGGATGGAATAGCAAAAAAGGAATTCAGATACATTTATTTTAATGTATGTTTAATCTCTGGAAAAATGGTTATTGTGGTTTCACCTAATCGAAATGATCCAAAGGATTTAGGTGAATTTTTGGCATTCGATTCCATAACCATGCGAGATCAAGGCATAGAAGAATCCGTAAGGATTAGGAAAGATCAAATTGCATGGATCAGACAAAGGTCTTTTATTTTTTTCTATGATAATAAAGGAAATATGCTAAATGATGGCGCATTCAACTACGCAATTAAGGATGAACCAAAAAGCATGCTAAAGGAGTGGTAGAATGAACACCGGAGGAAGCATTAGACTAAGGATGTTAAGGAGTCTTCTTCACAGAAAAGGCTATCTGAAAATGAGAGATTATCATTGTCTTCTGTGTGATAAAGAAATAGGAAGCCTGAATCATTTTAGAATGGCGCACAAAAAAATCTACCATGATCTGATGGAAACAATCAATCAAAAATTAGAGGAAAGAGGATGGGAAGTCTCAGTATTACCATAAAATTAGCCGTTTTTTTCGCACTCATTCTGATATTAGCGTATGTCTTCAGAATTGAGGAACACTTACCTGCAATAGTCAGGCCGGAATACATGACAACAATTTACTTCATCATCATCGGTTTAGTCTTTTGTATATTCCTTACTGTCATCTTCATATTGATCGATATATCCGATATTGACCATGTCTTTAAGATAAAAAAGATATGATTATTATTTTACCTTACATTAAAATCGATTTAAGGCTTATGTTTTTTCTGCATGGTATAATTACATTATAAGATATCATAGGATTCCAATCTGTATGGCTCTGAATTACCATTCAGAAAAAATAAGAACAACAATGGAATGACATGTTAGAATCACTCTGAGAAATGACTTATTTTTATTCATATATTATTATATCTGAAAAACTGATCTGAATGGTTATCATGAGTATATAAAGGGTCATGCGATAAACAGGAATAATGATACCATTTAATGTATTATTTCTTTAGTAATTTAAGGTATTTCTCAAAAAATAGAACGCAATTGAGTATGGGGCTGATCGAATACGCTGAGTTTAAGCCGAAACCTGTAATTCTGAACTTTTTGAGGAATGGAGGTGCTATTTATGCAGTCTCTTAAGGCACCCAAGAT
>JAJZJZ010000114.1 GCA_021809755.1 Thermoplasmata archaeon | reverse complement strand
CCACTTTCAAATATATTAAACGCTATAAATTATTCAGCCTCCTCTAACAGCTACTTCAAAAATCTCCCTTTTACTAGTTTTATTCTTAAAGATGAAAATATTACCAATTTCAGGATACCTGAAAACCTGAGCATTACAACGTCCGCTTATCTTAATCAAATGGGATATTCTCTTACTTGGCAGGTTGTATATTCAGCGGTAAGTTTTGTCAATACTGGTTATGGTTATGTGGAACAGTTTGGTTTGCTCAACGTACCAAATTATTTGGTTTCTGGGCTGGTAAGTCCAAATCATAAGATATTCTTAATAACATTGACGTTTAATGTTAAATCTGGTTTTGAATATAAAAATGGCTCTTCACCATCAGAAGTTGATTATAAGGAGATAAATTCAATTTCTTACACCTACTTTAGGTCAAGTGGAGAATTAACTGGAAACGGTGCAATATCATACCAGACCGCTCAGGCTACTTCATCCTCAGGAGCTGCATTTGGACTAATTTTTGTATTCCTGATTATTGCTGTATTTATAACTCTTGTATCGTATAGAGCTGCAATTTTATCTATTTTCTTTGTGGGTATTGCAACTTTGCTAGGTTATACATCGATATTCATAACTGGTCTCTTAATAGGGCATGTAGACTATATTGTTACATATACCCTCACTGCTGTAATATTAGGGATATCTACAGATTATCTTGTATTTATGATAGCAAGATACAGACAGGAAATAAGAGAGGGAAAAGATGATAAGGTTGCAATGGAAATAGCAATTGCAAAGGCAGGAAAGGCTGTAGTCATTAGTGGTGTAACAGTTGCTGCGACACTGGGAACATTTTCCCTATTGCCTCAATTTGAATCATGGGGGCTCGTTTTAATGATGTCCATTATATTTACAGTTCTCCTTATGACAACCCTCCTTTCATCAATTATGTTCATTTTCAGGAAGAATCTAATAATGAGGAGAGGAAAAGTCCCATACGAGAAGGAGTATAGAAAAAAATCCTTGTTTTATAAAACAAGTGATTTTTCAATTAGGAATAAGTACTTCGTCGCGCTCGTAATAATACTTCTAGGAGTACCTGCTGGATATTTCTTCTTTAATGTACCTACAACATATAACTTTGAAACTGGTTTACCATCTTCTTTATCTTCTGTGAAGGCCTTCAATTCCATAAATTCTAATTTCGGAGCAAGCCAGTTATATCCAGTAATTGTTATAGTTCCAACCTCCTCATATTATTCAAACGGTATACTAGACCAAAATGGAAATAATGATTTGATGCATTTGACGGAAACCCTCCTATCTATGCATGGAATTACAGAAGTAATCGGACCTTATTCCAATGGAAGTGCAATGATTACTTCGTCTAGCAATTCCCAGTATATTATTGACAATGGAAAATATGCGTATTACACTGTTTTTACAAGCTATGATCCATATTCATCCAATGCAATAAATTTGGTAAAAACTTTAAGAGACAATCAAACGCTAATTGTTGGTGGGTTAACTTCAACAGTAATAGATGAAAAGGAGCAAAATGCTGTAACATATACAGAGTTAGAAATACTAATAGTTGCAACTATATTTGTCATACTTCTTATTTCATTCAGAAGACTAAGATATCCGATTATATCTCTCTCAGGGGTGTTTTTCAGTGTTTCATGGAGTACATTCATTCTCTGGATTATTTCTAACTTCATATTACATGAAGCATTGATATACCTCATTCCCATAATTCTTTTTATAATCCTTTTCTCCTTGGGAAATGATTATACGGTATTTATTATTTCAAGGATTAGGGAAGAAACAAGGGATAAGAGCCACGATGAAGGTGTAAAAATGGGTATGGTCGGCTCTGGTAAAGTTGTTACTTCACTGGGTCTAATACTTTCAATTTCATTAGGTTCCCTGGCTTTCATTCCAATTTCATTTCTTGAAGAACTTGGACTTTCGTTTGTAATTTCTCTGCTCGTCGATACTTTCATAATAAGAACATTCTACTTTCCATCCATGTTGAGCATTTTCCAGAGACTTTTCAACTAAGATCAAAATAGTGAATTGAATGATTGAGAATGCAGTATTATGGGAATTTCGGTGGCAAAATTTAATTTCCAGGTCAATATAATGGCAAAATCTGATTAAATGAGAAACGAAGTTCTTATGGCTCTGCGGTCTTTTATTATTGCCGCAGGAGCTTCTGCCGCTGCAACATTTGTAGGCGTATATGGTGTTTTCATAGGAGCAAGCGCTGCAGATATGGGATGGTTGCAATCCACGTCTAACGCCCTTAGCAACTCTGGTCAACTAATATGGGGAAGAATTAGCGATCGAGTAGGAAGAAGAGCACCATTCATTATAATCGCAAGTATTGCCAGTGCCATTTTGTGGCTCTATATGGCATTTGTCAATTCACCAATTGTACTTATTCTCACATATGCACTGCTATCTTTATTTGGAGCTATGATAGCAATTAACTGGTACTCTCTGATTGCTGACAATATTTCATCTCAGGGCAGAGGTCACTTTCTGTCCAGAATCAACAACATAGCTTCCCTTGGAACAATCATTGCTGTTCTTGTAATGATAATATTTTTTAGCGGTGATGTTTCTTCAGACATTCTGATCCCTTTTGGGGCAGCTTCAGCTTCATACGTAGCATCCGCTATCATAGCTTACAGATTTAATGAAAAAAAATCAGCACCTAAAATTTCATCCAAAATTAGAGACACTTTCCATGAGATGAGATACAATAAAGTCTTTTATAGATATTTTACAGCCACTAATGTTCAGTCCCTATTTTGGTCAATGGCTTGGCCGATGTTTCCAATCACAGTAGTTTCAATTATGCATTTCTCACTTGCAACAATTGGCCTTCTTACTGTAGTTTCTCTTCTTTCTAGTATTGCAGGTCAGTATGTTTTAGGAAAGCTCGTTGATAAGATTAATCGTGTGCCTCTGATATTTCTCAACAGAATAATGCTTTGCCTCATACCAATAATGTATGCATTCTTTATAAATTTCAGAGAGTTTGTCCTTCTTGAGATATATAGCGGTCTCGTTGGAGCTATACAAAGCACAGTAATGGTATCATATATGATGGATATTGTTCCAATAAACCAGAAAGCCGAATATATGTCATTGATCAATGGGATCAATGGAGGAATATATTTTGTTGGTGCTTTAATAGGCGGCTATATGCTGAGTTTTTTTATTACCTTATATCCACTCCGTTTAGCTCTCATTTTTTCATATGTTATAGTTTTCATTGGAAGATTTCTCTCATCCTTCCTTTTCCTCAGAATTAAGGAACCATATAAGAGAACTAATGCAGGTCTTGGCATTTATTCAATTATATTCCGACAAAAGGACCCGGGAATTCCTTCAGGTGGAGTACTAAAACCCAAATGATTGAAAAGCTGGAATAATTATGTTATAATCCTTTACAATTTTGGATTATTCTTTTTCATCCATTTTAAAACGCCACCGTTGGAGATTAGTTCTTCCGGCATTCTGTTATTCCTCAGAACATTTTTTTGGTAATACACCTCTGCCATAGTCAAAAGGCTCTGCATATCTTCAGGGTTTTTAGCTGAGTAAGATATACAAAACATTAGAGTTGATGCAACCATATGGCCCATCATATTCAGTATGTCCTTTGAATAAAGTTCGGCATTTCCTTTAGAAAGTATTTGTTCCAAGTCTTTCTTCATCTCTTCAATTGATTCCTTGACCCTCTCTTTAGTTTTATCATCCTTAATATTTTCCAATAAATCATTAAGAACCTGGAACAAAGATAGATGTACCTTTTTCTTCAATATTGCCTCAAGCATGTCGAGTGCTTGTATATTGCTAGTTCCTTCCCATATAGAAGTGACTATAGCGTCTCTGTGGAACTTTGCAATTGGGAATTCCTCAAAGAACCCTATTCCACCAAAGATTTCCATTGAGTATCTGGTCAAGGTTGTAGAAGTTTCTGCTGCAATATTCTTTGATATATGTGACAGCAATCTAGCAAGATTATAGCTGTCAGAATATGGTGGTTTCTCATCACACGAATTAGAGAATTTCATCGCTGCAAAAAGTGACAGGAATAGTGACCCCTCGAGTTCAGATTCAAGTTCAATAAAATCCCTTCTAAGGAGAGGGTGCTCTATTATCTTTTTGCCAAAGGAAGTTCGTTCGTTTGCATATAAATATGCTTCCCATAATGCCTTTCTGGCTATTCCGCATGCCGCAAGAGCATCATCTATTCTGGATATGGTAAGAACCTCCATTGCGTAATATATCCCCTGATTCAGTTCGCCTAACGGGAAGGCTATTGTGTCTTTGAATTCCACTTCCCCTGTTGGAACTGCGGTAGTTCCAAGTTTTTCTTTCAATCTTCTAATCTCATAGTTTGGTTCATTGTTTAAGTTAAGGGCTGGGACAAAGAAAAGACCTATATTTCTTACTCCATATCCCTCCTTAATCTTGGCAGTTACGATTGCTCCATCTGCCAATCCTGCATCGCTTGCAAAATATTTATCAGAACCTTTTAGGGTCCAGATAGACCCATTCTTTACCGCTATTGTTGTGTTATTTCCAAGATCACTTCCTCCCTGTATCTCACTATAGTATGTTGCTCCTAACCAACCTTCAGAACCTGCAATATAAGACGGGAAATATTGCTTTTTTAAAAAGGAATCTCCATATTTAGAAATAGCGTAAGCAGTTTGTGCTGTTAATGTTAAAGTACAAAATAATCCAGAATCTGATATTATGTATCCAGTTATAAAATGATAAA
>JAJZJZ010000017.1 GCA_021809755.1 Thermoplasmata archaeon | reverse complement strand
CAATAATGGCTATTTTGATATACACCTTTCTTGCATCCTCCATATTCAGCAATTCATTTGAATTCCTTATGTTAATTTTTATTTTCAATATCATCGCATTATATCTCCTCACTTCCCGTTATGAAAGGTAGGAGCCTAAAATCTTGTATGGAAACTTGATGACACAGATTTATGTGAGTGGACATCAAAATAATTTTTTTCACCATTCTCTCCTAAAATCTCTAACTGCATGTGTGTCCTTGACTTGAACGGTGAGTTGAAACTCGAAAATGTTATTAACACTCCACATATCCCCTCTAGCTACGTGATGTTTAATGGTAGATGCTAAAAAAATACCTCCAAGTGCCCTCGTGGAAGGGTTAACAGAGGAATTTAAGGAAATGAAAGATATAAAGGTTCCTGAATGGGTAGAGTTCCTCAAAGCCGGAATTCACAGGGAAAAACCTTGGGAACAGCCAGACTGGTATTACAGAAGGCTTGCTTCCACACTGAGAAAGGTCTCAATCATGGGACCAGTAGGTATAGAAAAATTGGGACAGGAATATGGGGGCAGTGTTGATAGGGGATCCAAGAGATATCACCCAGCAGGCGGAAGCAGGTTTATAGTAAGACATATGCTAAACACACTTGAATCAATGGGGTATGTAAAAAAGGATTCAAAAGGTAGGACTCTGTCACCTAAAGGAATGTCCCTCATTGAAAAAACTTCAACTAAAGTAATGAAACAAATGGTAGAAAAGAATCCAGATCTTAAGAAATATCTTTAGAGGTGTCCCATGGAAGGGGATGATGAGCTAGAACAACTAAGACGAAAAAAAATGGAAGAGATTCAACGCTCAAATTCCGAAAGGCAGATGAGCGATGAACAGCAAAAAGCTCAGGAAGCCGAAAGAGCCAGAAGACAACAAATACTAAGGCAAATACTGGACCCAGAGGCAAGGGAAAGACTTGCCAACGTGAGACTGGTGAAACCTGATCTTGCAGAAAATGTTGAAAACCAGTTGATACAACTGTACGGCATGGGGAGAATAAATAGAATAATAACAGACCCCGAAATTAGGGATATACTTTCAAAAATGAATGAGACAAGGAGAGAAACAAAAATAGAGAGGAGAAACAAATGAGCAGAAATAAAGAGTTTGGGAGAAAGATTAGATTAATGAAGAAGATAAACTCAAACAGAAGAGTTCCCGGATGGGTTATGATGAGAACTGACAGAAAATTTACCCAGAACTCCAAAAGAAGAAACTGGAGAAAGGGAAGTTTAAAACTTTAGGTAGATTGACATGGTAGAAAATCAATATTCAACAGAATTGATCCTGAATATACCCCTTAGGGATGCAAAGAAGGCGTCAAAAACAAGAAGAGCAGATGTTGCCATTGAGGTAATAAAAGACTTCGTAGCACGATTTACAAAATCTGAGAGAGATAATATCTGGATTGATAACAAAGTCAATGAAGAAATTTGGAAGAAAGGCAAATACAAGATACCTTCCCATATAACAGTGAAAATAATCAAACTTCAAGAAGGAACAACAGAAGTTATCCTCCCATAAAATGATAAGAAAAATTTCAATTTTAACCAACAGTTTTATTGGCATAAATGCCAGAACTTGGGAGGATTTGGCTTTTATTCCAACCAATGCAGATCCTCAACTCGATAAGGATTTCCAGGAGGTTCTTGGAGTAAATCCTGTTAGATGTTATCTGGATAATACTGGATTAATAGGCGTTCTTCTTACCATGAATAAAAATGGGATTGTGGTAAATGGAAATGTACCTCTGGAATTTATGAGAGAACTCCTTCCTGATAGAAATATAAACATAGTAAGTATTGATGACAGCATTAACGCTGTTGGCAATGACATAGTGACCAATGATCATGGAGCAATAATTCATGAAGATTTTTCAAAGAAAAGCGAAAAGCTGATTTCCGACGCCTTGGGTGTTGAAGTAGTAAGAAGATCAATAGGTGGGATTAAGACAGTCGGATCTGGAAGCATTGTGACAAACAAGGGGATGATTGTTAATCCTGAAACAACCGATGAGGAGATTGAGTTTTTAAAAGACTTTTTCAAAGTGCCAGTAAAGATTGGAACAGCTAATTACGGAAGTATTTTTGTTGGGTCGTGCATCATTGCGAATTCAAAAGGAGCCTTAGTTGGATCAAATACCACCCCAATAGAACTGGGGAGAATAGACGATGTCCTTTAAGACAATATGAAGAACTATACATCGTTTTTAGCTATAATTGAATTTATGGTGTAGATTTCCACGATGAGTTAGAATAAAGTGTTGCATATTTAACAATAAAAACCTTCAACTTTCTTTTTTGACATTGATTGAAATAAAAGGTTCTCTTTTTGAGTTTTTTTGGGACATATATGATTTTATCAATAGAGAAAAAAGCAATCTTGTCATCATGTTTGATAAATCAAAGAGCCTTTTCCATGATGAGTTTTCCTGCGGTCGTATTAAGCTCTTTTTATCCTAAGTGATTATAGTGTTTTCAGCGTCAAGGTTTCACAACCTGTATGAAGGGATTTATTACCCTTTTATTTTTTAAGAACTTCAGATATTTTCACAAGACTCTCCAGTTTTAGACCGTGCTCCTTAAGCAGCTCTTTACCCCCCTCTTCCCGATCAACAACGGTAATTATTTTTCCAATTTTCATTCCGCTTGTTGTAAGAAGTTCCGCGGCTTTTAAAACTGAACCCCCGGTAGTAACCACATCTTCGATAATATCAATATTCATTCCGTTCTCAGGCGTTCCAATTAGAAGTTTCTTCATACCATGGTTGCTTTGCTTTCTAATGATGAAATATGGAATACCCATTTTAAAGGCTGTGGCAACTACTATGGGTACTGCGCCAAGTTCAACCCCAGCGACTGCCCCGGAAGTCACCTTCTTTTCCATTTCATCAACGATTATCTTCAAGACTTTCGGATCAGTACATGCATCCTTTATGTCTACGTAAAAATTCGATTTTTTCCCCGATGTGAGAGTAAATTCTCCCAATTTTATGGCACCCTTTTCCTGCAATATATTGTTTAACATACAATTGCTAGAAGTTTCTAAGATATTTAACGCTTAATTGCTTCATTTGAATGAGAGATAGAAATGTTGTATGACAAATGTCATTTGTATATTCCTATAGAATTATTGAATAAAACACATCATCAATAGAAAAAGTTTATATATTGTTCTTGTTATGTCAGACATATGAAAGACATAGTTGATCTATTGTATATGTCAGCTGCAAAAGATGAGAGCACACCAAGCTATTCCATTGAAGAAAACATGCGTTGTCCTGAAGACGACGAAATTGACAGACTTGCCATGGAGCTCAGGATTAGAGTAAAGGTAATCGGATGTGGCGGTGCAGGTTCTAACACTGTAAACAGACTTGCCATGGAAGGTTTCAACGAAGCAAAGTTAATTGCATTAAATACAGATGCTAACCATTTAATGACCATGAAAACCCCGGTAAAGGCTCTTATAGGGAAGAATGTAACAAGGGGACTTGGAGCAGGAGCCGATCCACAGTTGGGAGAAGATTCAGCAATAGAGGATTTGGATCTAATGAAGAAGATTGTGGGGAGATCTGACATTGTGTTTATCACATGCGGAATGGGGGGAGGAACAGGTACAGGTACCTCACCAGTTGTTGCTAAATTAGCAAAAGAATCTGGAGCTCTGGTTATTTCCATAGTAACACTTCCATTTTCATCTGAAGGTAAGGTTAGAATGGAAAATGCTCAACGCGGGCTTGAAAAATTGGCACAGTATTCAGATACAATAGTGGCAATTCCCAATGACCGAGTTCTGATGCAGACTCCAAAAATGTCCATGGAAGAGGCTTTTAAATTCGCAGATTCCGTTCTTGTTGAAGAGATAACGGGAATAATTGAACTTGTTACAAAAACCAGTCTAATAAATCTTGATTACAACGACTTAATGACCATAACTAAGAATAAAGGTTCAGCCATGATTGGTATCGGTGAAGGAAGCGGCGGAGAAGACAGGGTTGCTTACGCCGTTGAACAGGCTATTAAGTCACCGCTAATTGAAGCCGATATTTCACAGGCTAAGGGATGCCTTGTAAGAATTGTGGGCGGTAAAGATATGACAATGAAAGAAGCAATGAAAGCTGCACAGGAAGTTAGAAGGAGAATAGACCCACACGCTGAAATAATCTGGGGAGCGCATGTAGATTATTTCATGGGAAACAAGGTCAAAGTTATGGTGTTACTTACAGGAGTTAAATCACCTCACATAATATCAGGAAAGGAAGCAGCCAGAAATCTCGGTGTTGTTATGGGATCTTATACTGCGCCTGAACTTGGTCTTGATTTGGTAGCCTGAATCATTAACCTTCTTTCTTTTTAAATTTTTTATACCAATGATCTTTTTTTAGATCCGTGAAAATCCATTTTATTATGTTGTATCCAAATCCCGCAGGTCAAAAAGAATATACCCAAAATTTGAAATTTCATCTTATTTTACTTATTTCAGTCATTGTTAAGTAATTCTGTTGTATATAGAAATCGTGAAGGAAAGCAGAATAATCGCCTCCCTTGATCTTGTTGATTCAAGACAGATTTTGGACCTTGCTGAAAAGATTTCCAATGATATATTTGCAATAAAAATAAACTGGCCAACAATAATGTCATGTGGAATAGAGATCATTAAACGTCTCTCGAAATATTCAAAAGTTATTTGTGATTTGAAAATTGCTGATATACCTTATACCAACGAAAAGATAGCTAACATAGTCTCTCAACAAGGTGCATGGGGGATGATATCACATATTTTTCCTGGTGAGGATTCTCTGAAAGCGGTAATCAAAGGTGCCGCAGATTCGAAGGTGTTTGGTGTGGTATCAATGAGCAACCCAGACTCAGAAAATATGTTAAATAAAAACTGGCAAAGTATGATAAAGATTGGCAAAACCAATGGTGTCTACGGTATAGTTGCTCCGGCAAATAATCAGGATTTACTTATTAAGATCAGAAATGAGGCGGGGAACCTTAAGATAATTTCACCTGGGTCTATATTTCAGGGTGGTGATCCATTATTAACGTTGGAAAATGGAGCTGATTATGTTATCATAGGACGTGGGATATACGAATCAAAGGATCCGGTGGAATTTGTAAACAACTTTAATGAGCTTTGCAGGAGAAATAACCTGCTTAATGAATAGTTCTACCTCATTATTGAAGCTATTTTAATACCTCTTAATGCGCACGGAAACTCTTTACAATATTACTTTCAATAATCCCTGGTTTCTGGGGTTAATATCCGGAGTTTTCCTCTTCTATTTATCGAAATACTTTCATTGGGAAAAATTTCATCCAAAAACTCTAAATTCGCATTTTCTTCACAAAGACCCTTATATTTCGGGTTTAAGCCATTTTTTTGGCGACAAAATTCTGCGAAAGATATATATGATCTTCAGGAATGTGGGTTTACCTTTGCGATGATTGATGTTTATGAGCGATCTTCTTCCTGAGCTAGAACAAAAGAGAGAACTTTTACGAAATATGGTAGAAGAACATATTCGGAAAAGAGATGATGCTGCTGATGAGAGCCATTATTATGCCGAAGAGCGTGATAAGCTTAACCAGAAAGTAAGAGAAATGCGGGAAGAAGTAAAAAAGAGAATCTCGGATAAGGGACAACTTATTGAAAAAGTCCAGAAAATGAGAGACGAGAAAGAAGCTCATTATAGCAATCTCTCAGAAACAAGAAAAGAATACAGAAAGATAAGGGATTCCATAAAGACTCAGGGAATCGATCCTAAAGACTTGAGAATGAAAGAGAGAGAACTCCAGAAGCTTGAGTTAAGACAGCAGACAACCCAGATGAAGAAGGAGGAAGAGCAGAAGGTTGTAAGAGAAATTAGAAGACTCACTAACGAATTAAAAAAATTAAAAGCTGCTAGAGAGGATGAACTCAAGGAAAACGAGACCATTAGAGGAGTCACTGACAAATTAACAGCAGAAAGAAAAACCGTAGATGATTTCAAAAAAGAAATCGAAGGAATATCAAACCAAATTAACCAGATAAGTGATGAGATAAATACATCTCTTCAGGAACTTGATGAGACCAGAAAAAAAGCTGATGAATTTCATGAGCTATTTATAAAATACAATAAAGAATCCGAAAAGGAACACGATGCTTTTGTTAAGGCAAAGAACGAATTAAAGGATCTTGAAAAGGTTTTAGGAACTATAAAGACCAAGGCAAAGGCTTCAAGAAAGAAAGAAAAGGAAGGAGAACTGCAAGAGAAAGCTGTCACCCTGTTTGATAAATTCAAAAATGGTGAACAGTTGACCACGGAAGACCTTCTTATTCTTCAAAAGGCCGGCTTTCTTTAGACCAAATTTATATTTTATTCCAAACTCTTTTGTTTAATGTTTAACTGTCGTTCACTGTTTGATCAGATGATAATGCGACGTTATAGACTCTGGATCCGTTTTGAAGACTTAAATCCGGTGATATAACGCTTTCCTGAACAACGCAATCCGAACCTATTGAGGTGTTTCTCATTAGAACTGATTTAATTACCTTGGAACCGGATCTTACCTTGGAGCAGTCCATTATTATTGAATCCTCAATCTCAACATTGTTGCCAATCTCAACATTGCTATAAATGGCTGAACCCTTTATCGAACTGCCTTCGCCTATTTTCACTTTCTCCGAAATAAATGTAGGTCCTTCCAGAGTGATTCCTCTCATTTCATCTGCATTTTTTATTATGAATGTTCCTTTCATATTGGGTGAATTTACATTTTTGCCATATTTCTCAACCATTATCTGGTTCGCCTTTATCATGTCCCTTGGTCTTCCTGTGTCCAGCCATGTTCCGTTTCCCTTGTATCCGAATATTTCTATACCCTTTCTCATAAGTTTTGGGAACAGATCTTTGGAGAAGTCGAACTGCACTCCTTCAGGTATTTCGTCCAATATCTCCGGTTCAATTACATATATTCCAGCATTGACCTGATTTGAGAATATTTCCTCCTTGGAGGGCTTTTCAAGAAATTTTGTTATCCTTCCATTGTTCAATTCAACTATACCCATTTGTGAAGGATCTTCAACCTCCGACAAAACTATGGTAATTTTTGATTTCTTTTTTTTATGAAATTCCAATATTTCCTTTATATCAAAATCTGCAAGAATATCGCCACTTCCAACGATAAAGGTATCATCTATAAACCTGGAAACAAGTTTTATCCCCCCTGCAGTTCCTGCAGGTTCCTTTTCCACAGAGAATAATATATTCTGTTCCAAGTCTTTATATTCAAGAACTCCGGTAATAAGGGATTCAAACTTATATCCGGTTGTTATAATAACATCATTTATTCCTGCCCTTCTATAAGCATCAAGAGAATATCCTATACATGGTCTTCCTGCAATTGGGACCAGTGGTTTCGGAATTGAATATGTAATTGGCCTTAGTCTTGTACCTTTCCCTCCAGCCATTAAAATTGCCTTTACTCCCATATGACCATATCAGCAATTTTCTAATTAAGCTTTCATTAATATTTATGTTCAAAAAATTTGGCTTATGGCTACTATGATTCAGGAAATATTTCAAAAAATTTTGATTTATGGATTGAGATAAGATTTCAAACCTTCACTTAAAATAAGGTCTTTTGAATTTAACACCCTTGGCGATAAGTTCCTTTGATTTGTCATAACCGGCATCTGCGTGCCTGATTACACCCAATCCCGGATCTGCATTCAGAACTCTCTTGATCTTCTCCTCTGCTTCCTTTGAACCGTCTGCTACTAAAACGAAGCCGGAGTGTATTGAGTTGCCAATGCCGGTACCTCCGCCGTGGTGCACAGAGACCCAAGTTGCACCTGATATTGCATTGAGTAATGCGTTTATAATGGGCCAGTCTGCAATGGCATCACTGCCATCCTTCATATTTTCTGTCTCCCTGAATGGTGAAGCCACAGAACCCGTGTCATGATGGTCCCTGCCTATTGCCACAGGTGCTTTGACCTTACCGTCCCTGACCATATCATTAATTATAAGACCAATTTTTTCCCTCTGACCATATGACGCATAGCATATTCTTGCTGGCAGTCCCTGGAATTTTACCTTTTCCTTTGCCAGATTAAGCCATTTTACAAGATGTTCATCATATCCAAGGTGATATTTTATCGCCTCGTCAATTGCAAAGATATCATCTTTTTCCCCTGAGAGAGCAACCCATCTGAATGGTCCTGAACCAATACTGAAGAGATCCCTGATATATGCAGGCACATATCCGGGTATTTCAAATGCATTGTTGAGGCCCCCCTCCTTCGCTCTTGTTCTCAGATTATTTCCATAATCAAAGACCTTTGACCCCATCTTCTTGAATTCCAGAATTGCCTTAGTTTCCTTCACTATTGACTCATATACTTCTTTCCTGTACTGTTCAGGATTTGATTTCCTGAATTCTTCAGCTGTTTCGACAGTATAACCTTCAGGTATGTACCCAAGATTTAGATCGTGTGCTGCAGTCTGGTCAGTGACTACATCTGGACATATTTTCATGTCTGCAAGTTTCCTATATAATGTAGCGGCATTTCCCAAGACGCCAATTGATACAGGTTTCCCCTTTGAAAGATACTCGTCCTTTATTCTCAGTGCCTCCTCTATGGATTTTGCCTCCATATCAAGATACTTTCCTTTTATTCTCCTGTCAATCTTTGTCTGATCCACATCGATGAATATACCTACTCCATCGTTCATAGTTGTGGCAAGAGGCTGTGCTCCGCCCATCTCCCCAAGGCCGGAAGATAAGACCCATTTCCCTTTCAGTGATTCGGAACCGAATTCCTGTTTTGCTAGTGCCCAGAGCGTTTCATAAGTTCCCTGAAGCACTCCCTGTGTGCCTATGTAGATCCAGCTTCCTGCAGTCATCTGGCCAAACATTGTGAGCCCTTTTCTTTCAAGCTCCCAGAATATGTCATCTGTTGCCCATCTAGGCACAATCTGTGCATTAACTATAATGACTCTGGGAGAGTCCTTTGTTGTTTTAAAAGCTCCCTGAGGCCTTCCTGACTGAATTATAAGCGTTTCATCTGAATATAATTCCTTTAACATGTTGACTATTTCATCGAAATCTTCCCATGTTCTTGCAGCTTTTCCCTTTCCCCCATAGACAATGAGATTATCCGGGTCTTTTGCTACCTCTGGATCCAGATTGTTCATTAAAAGTCTAAGGGCAGCTTCCTGCTGCCATCCTCTGGCGTTAAGTTCCTTTCCACGTGGAGCTCTGACTATTCTTGCCTCTGACATATTCTGCAATCACTTCATTTAAGAATACTTTTCCATTTTTCCCTGATTATTGTTTTCTCCCTTCTCTGACCCAATGAAATAATACCAATTTCTTTACCGGTCAGTGATTCAACCTTTGATATGAAATCCTTCATTTCCTGTGGCAGACCATAATATCCCTTTAGAATCATCTCATCTATTTCAGAATCATTAATCTCGCCCCAACTTGCCATTTCTATATATTCGGGGGTGGCCTTTTTCTTTTCTATCATTGCCTGCACAGGCGAGTCATAATCTTCTCTGTAAGATTCGCATATGAGAATGCTTTTTTGTTTACCTATTACATCCAGCATCGTCATTGCCAAAACATCAACATCGTTAAGCATTATTGAATATTTCAACAGCGGAATATCGAGCCACCCAATTCTTCTTGGTCTTCCGGTGGTTGTTCCGTATTCTCCCCCTGCTTCTCTTATTGAATCTGCAGTTTCCCCAGAGATTTCTGTGGGAAAAGGACCTTCACCAACCTTGGAGATATAAGATTTCGTAACCCCGATTATATTGTTTACTTTCCTCAAGCTGAAACCGCTACCAGTCATGGCTCCTCCTGACATTGTGTTGGAAGATGTTACATATGGATATACCCCAAAGTCGATATCAAGAAGAGCGCCATGGCCACCTTCAAAGAGTAAATTTCCCTCTGATTTCTTCTTTTCTAAAAATAACTCGGTGTTGCACATCAGAGGTTCAATGATTTTTCCCACATTGTTAAGATCCATTGAAATCTTCTTCAGGGTTTCTTCATTGAGGAATTCACTCCCCTCAAGAAGATGCTTTCTCATTTTTGTCATTAATTTTAACTTGTTCAATATTGTAGGTTGATCAAGAAGATCTCCTATTCTAATACCATTTCTGGAAAATTTGTCCTCATAACATGGCCCAATGCCCTTAGATGTTGTTCCTATCTTCAGGTCACCTCTGAGCTCTTCCTGCTTTTTGTCGATATAAATGTGAACTGGTGTTACAACAGAAGCAGCCTTGCTTATCATTATTCTGAGATCGCTATTCTCCTCTTTGTATATTTCCAGTTCTTCTTTCAATGCAAAAGGATCAATGACCATACCGTTTCCCAGAACAATATCGGAAGCCCTAAGCGCCCCAGATGGAAGAAGATGGAATTTGAATTTTCCTCTGGAAGTAACTACTGTGTGCCCCGCATTTGTTCCCCCATTGAACCTGATTACTGTTGTTTTTTCGTCGGTAAGAAAGTCCACGACCTTTCCCTTACCTTCATCACCAAACATAAGCCCCAGAACTATATTTCTCATGAGTCAACGGATGGTATCACTTGTGAAATAAATTACTTTCCCAATTTCAATCGTTGTCCTCCCAATAACCACTTCAATTCATAATGAACTCATTTCAAAATTACTATCCAATGCTAATTTTTCTGATATTTCATCATCTGTGAAAAAACTATAATGGAGAAATCAATAACAAGGGAGAGAACAATGGCATACATATCTATTGAGGAAAATAACAGGTTGAATATTCCTGATAACCCTAACATTGGCTATATTGAAGGTGATGGAATAGGACCTGATATAACCAGCACAATGATTTCAGTTGTAAATGCAGCGCTCGAAATAGCTTATTCAGGTAAGCGATCCATAATATGGGAAAAAGTTGCAGCAGGAGAGGATGCATTTGAAAAGACAGGGAAGCATCTTCCACAGGAATCCCTTGACTTATTACAGAAGACCATAATAGCCATAAAGGGACCATTGACAACGCCTATTGGACAGGGATTTAGATCTCTTAATGTGACTCTCAGGCAGCATTTCGATCTATATGCAAATGTTAGACCTGTTAAATATTTCCCTGGAGTTCCTTCACCTGTTACCCACCCTGAGAAAATGAATATGGTTGTATTTAGGGAAAACACTGAAGATCTATATGCAGGAATTGAATGGAAATACAACTCAGAAGAGGCAAAGAAGCTCAGAGCCATTCTTACAAAGGAGTTTAATGTTAATCTTACAGAGGATACGGGAATTGGAATAAAGCCAATAAGCAAATTCAGAAGTTCGAGGCTCGTGAGAAAGGCAATAGAATACGCTATAAAAAATAACAGAAGGAGCGTTACACTAGTCCATAAGGGAAACATTATGAAATACACTGAGGGTGCCTTCAAGGAATGGGGTTATGAGGTTGCATCGGAAGAATTTGCAGATAAGACAGTGAGAGAAGATGCTTATCTTGAGTCCCCAGGAAGCTATCAAGGCAAGATTGTGATCAAAGACAGAATAACTGATAATATGTTCCAGCAGGTACTCACACGAACTGAGGATTATGATATTATTGCAACTACAAACCTTAATGGCGATTATCTGTCAGATGCGTTAGCTGCTCAGGTAGGAGGTCTGGGGATTGCACCCGGTGCAAACATAGGAGATACATATGCCATTTTTGAAGCTGTTCATGGGACTGCTCCCAAATATGCAGGTATGGATATTGCCAATCCAACTTCCATAATACTATCAGGAAGCATGATGCTCAGACAGCTCAACTGGTTTGAAGCAGCCCAGATATTGGAGGAGGCCGTATCCCAGTGTTATGCAAATCAAAGAGTAACCCAGGATCTTGCAAGAATTTTAAATATAAAGCCGCTAAAGTGCTCTGAATTTGGAAAGGAGATAATTTCAAGAATGAGAGGAATAAAGGATCACGAAACTAACTGATCACTTTTTTCTCAATATGCTTTGAAAAACCGACAGTGTCTTCTTTTTTTGGATTAAAAATAACGGAAGACTGCCCGGATAGAGATTTGACTAGGTCTGCCTCTTCTATGCCATTTGCAAAGAGGTATGTGGTCTCCCACGACTTCCTTTCGAAGGAGAAGTTCATTGCGTCTTTAAGGGATTTTGCTGGAACTATAAATGCTATGGCACCGTCGATATCTTCAAGTTTCTTTTTTAAATCATCATATTCGTTATGCAAAACAATGGGGAATCTCTTATCCTCTTCTCCCTCTATGACAAACCCCATTTCCCTAGCATGTTTTACTACTTGAATTGCCCTCTTTTCCTCACTTATATTTGGATAGTAATTGCAGTCCTGGGCTTTGTCAACGGGTGCACCGAACTTCAGCTTTTTTGAGAGTTCCATAAATCTATTCTTGAAATATGTAAAGAATTCTGCCTTTACTATGATCGTCTGAACCCTCATTCTGTGGTTGGAAACCGGCGTTAATGATTTTCTTAATGCCCAGTCAAGAGCATATTCCATGTATTTCTTATCCCATATAACTGCACGAGAATTTGACATTATGCTCATTTTCGCATTAATTAATCCTGTAAACTTTGAGAATCCCGTGCATTCTTCCGGCGTCCCATAAAATGTCATGGTATGAGGTTCTTCTGATGAAATAATTTTCTTGATCCCCAAATTCTGGCTTTCCATAAGAACATCAGTTATGAATTTCTTCCAGCCTTTAACAGATTCTCCAAGAATTTCTGATATTTTCATTGTGGTCAATGGGCAGGAAGGGTTATGCAGGGCTATGGTTTTTTGACCTTTTAAAATACCTGTGATTGCCTCATTTATAAATGCCTGAACTGGAATTCCTTCAGGTATATTGAACAGGTGTATTCCATTGGATTCTTCCATACAGTTTTCATAAGCAATCCTATGGTCACTCATGGTAAGAATTGGATTCAGCATAAGATCCTTCATATGGATAAGCTCCCATTCAGCGTTTCTATACGCTTTACCCGTTTCCATGGAAAGCGTTTGTGCAAGGAATTCCATATTCTGATCTATGAGATCAGATGCTTCTCGAAGGATCGTTAGTCTTTCTTTCAGGTTGAATTCAGTGGTTCTCATGGAATTTTTTTCAAAGGAATTATCCTCTATTTTTAGGATCTCTACCTCACCGACTTCGTTCCCTGTGAATTTATCAAAAATCTTCAATTATGTCATATCATCATTGATGATTCTCTAAAAGAGTTTATGATAGTTCCTGAGAACCAAAATATCAATTTGATTAGAGAAGGTTGTAATCAAAGTTAACCATTGAAAGATATTTCCTCCGATATATATTGACCGCAGCAATGGTTATAGCGCTCAATAGAACCATGGTTAATGTAATTAAATTGGAGTATAGGTTAGGATCATAGGTAATTTCATAGTACAGAACAAGTGAAAGTAATATCAAAGAAATTAAAGATATTATGAAGCTGGGCTTTTTTATGGAGTACTTTGAATCTTTAATGATTGCAAGGGCAGTTACAATGTGCACTAAAATATAAGACAACGCTACACAGGTCAGAATTGTGAGAAACATGTTGAAGAAACCTATGAAATTTGAAATTAATATTATGATCAATGTAACAAGTAACAATATGAAAAGGTCGAGTGACGAGTCATTGAATCTTGTTTTCCAAGAAGGTATTATTTTGTCTTTTCTCATTCTTTCCAAAGTGCTTATAAAAGCTCTCAAATATGAAATAGCCAAGTTGAAAGCACTCAACACGGTGATTGATAAAAATATTGCAAACAGAAGGAAATTATAATCCATTAGTCTCGTTAATATGTATTCTCCCCCTGTCTGTGAATAAAGAATAAGACCTGCCTGTCCGAGATAATCATTCATTGCGAATGCTGCAAAAGTTAGAATCAATCCGGAGATTGTGAAAGATGTAAGTACAGCAAGTGGAACTAATTTATTAGGTCTTTGCGTGTTTTCGGAAATGAATATTGATGATCCACTACCTGCAAATATGACCATCCCGAACATTACTCCGATAAAGAAAGATTCAACGTCAAAATTTTGCAAAGGATTGATATATCCCTGAGAAAAAGTAAAGAAGAATGTTATGTAAAAGATCATCGCTGCAATTTCAATAAACCCAAATAATAAAACATAAAATGAGGAGAATCTTAAGCCTCTTGAAACTAATATTATTGCGGATAAAGAAAATAGAAGTGCATATACATCCAGTGAATATAGAAAATTAAAACCCACTGAAGTAAGAGATGATTCAATGAAAGTTGCAACGAACAGTGAAATGTTTGGAAGCACCAATGAACTGTAAAAAATATAGAAGATACCTGTGATCAGGCCTGCGTTTACACCAAAGATTTTTCCAGTAAAGGAATAGTAACCACCATTGCTGGAATGACTCTTTGAAATGTAATAAACTCCATAGATTGTTGTGTATGAAATAAGAAATGAAGATAAAACCACTAATGGCATCATAAATAGGGAGATGATAGCTATTGAGGCAAAGATAGCAGCAATATCAAGGAACGGTCCAATGGAGGTAAAAGATTGCATGAAACTTCTCTTGAAGTCTATTATCTTTGCAGTTTCCACGGGTGAGATTACTTTTAAGATAAAAATGTAATTATCTCAGTGAAGATCTCCTCTTCATATTGGGTGGAAACATATCATTTTTCTTATCTATTCACTCTCAATATCCAATCTAAATCCATTGTTAGTTTCTTCAGACCTAAAAAGATGGTTGTTGTTCCTTGCGAGAGAATAGAAAAGATTTTTATTATAGTCGCCTTAGGAAGTTATGTATGAAGCTGAAATAAGTAGAAGGAATCCCGGATTATTTTTGTTCTTGCTCGATCAGTCAAGATCTATGAGCCACAAGTTATCAGGTGGCGAAAGATCCAAGGCCGTAGAAGCAACAGACGCCATCAACAAGCAAATTGCTGAACTTATAAACAGATGCACAAAATCTGAAGGAGTCAGACATTACTTTGATCTCGGTGTAATTGGGTATGGGTTTGAAAGATCAGGCGCTGCCGGCCTAATATCGGATGCTCCAGTTCCAATAACAGAAATGGAAAACGTAATTAAGAAAATGGAAACGAGGAAAGAAAAAGTGGATGATCAGGAAGTAGAATTTCAATATCCAGTTTGGTTTGAACCAGTTGCCGCAAGCGATACCCCAATGGTATCTGCTCTAAAACTGGCAAAGGAATGGGTGGAGAAATGGGTTCAGGATCACCAATACTCATATCCACCAGTTGTTATAAATATCAGCGACGGAGAATCCACAGATGGTTCTCCCACAGATATATCCAAAGAACTTACAGAACTTTCAACAAAGGACGGGAAGACCATGCTCTGGAATTGTCACCTTTCAGAGTCGTCGGCTCAGCCGGTTTCTTTCCCGGAAGATGAATCCAAGCTACCCCAGGAAAAATATGCCTCAACCATGTTCAGTATATCAACAGTGCTTCCCGACTCTATGCTGGCAATAGCAAGAGAAGAGTATCAGGATGTAACAACAGGGGCAAGAGCATATGTTTTCAATGCTAGGCTGGAAGATCTCATCAAGCTACTGGATATTGGTACAAGGGTAGCATATAGCAGAGTGAAATGAGAAGTCAATCCATAATATTTCCAAAGGTTGGAAATACACAGGCTGAATGCGAAGATTATCTCATGTCTGACGATCTGAACATGAGATTTGCCGTTTCAGATGGAGCTAGTGATTCGGTGTTTTCAGGTTTGTGGGCAAAGTGCCTTGTTGATACCTTTTCACAGTACGGAAATCTAAGTGGTAACCCTGAAGAAATAATCAATAAAATTTACAGGAACTCCATAAATCTGTGGCATGATAAAATAGAGTGGAGCAACCTGAAATGGAATGTGAAGAATAAGTCGGTTTTAGGTTCCTACGCAACGTTCATAGGCATGGAAATAAGAAAGAGTGAGAAAAATTACAGAGTAAATTGCATCGCAGTTGGTGACAGCTGTGCTTTCATAAGAACAAACAAGCGATTCGAAAGCTTTCCCATAAAGGATGTGTCTGGCTTTGGTCTTCATCCGGATCTCCTCTGGAGTGGACATGGTGAGCCAATCTTCGATGATTCACCACTTGAAATTCCAGACTACGAAATGAAAAATTATACTGTGGAACAAGGAAGCAAGATTTTGCTTGCTTCAGATGCTGCTTCAAAATGGATTATGGAAGGTGGGATAAAGAGAATTGACGATCTTACAACTTATCTTAATCCTGAAAAATCCTATTGGGACGAACTTAGAATTAGTGGAGAAATGAAGAACGACGATATTTCAATAATAACCATTGAGATATAGACTTCTTATGAAATTACCAGCGGCGAAATCTGTTCCCACCCACTATCCTTGGAAAGACTCTTAATTAGAAGATTGGTTAATGTTTTTACTTTACCGCCGATTTTCAGCATTTCTTTCAGTACCTCTGAACTTCCTGGATTATTAAGGTCGTCTCCTGATATTATGAGTTTATCTCCATCTCCATCATTAAATTGCCAGAGATCCGGTTTTTTTGACAACGCAAGAAGAGTTACATAAATTAGAAGGCACGAGAAATAGTCAAGTTTGCCGTTGAATTCTGTCATCCTTTTGGGGTGTTGGAATGCTTCATGCCCTGCCTCGCTGGCTCCAAGGCTTGCTATTGCAGGTACATACATTCCATCGTAATCTATTAGATTGATTTCCCCGTTCTCACGGACAAGTATATTGTCTCCTGAAAGATCTCCGTGGGCAATATTGCTTTTGACCATTTCCTGCACTGATTTTAAAAGGCTTTTAGCCGTGACATTAAGGGCGCTCGGATTGTTTAAATTTCTCCTGATATACTGATTCATATTTTCCCCGGAAACCCATGACATCATTAGGATTGGAAAATAAGTCTCCTTTTTGCCCATAACTCTTACTGCATCATCCATGTAGTTGAATTCAGTAAAGAATGGAAATTTCTTTGCCTTAAGAAAACTGCTTATGGCCTGATATCGAATTTCAAGATCAGGGGAGCCTCGTGTAAAACATTTTATTGCATATGTTCCCCCATCAGTTTTTACCTTGAATACTGTTCCAAAATTTCCTGATCCAAAAATGAGGGTTGGGTATTTTACCATGGGATTCTTCTCAAAAATTCCGTTTCTAATTGATTCATATGCCTCTGCGATATTTTGTTTTGGATTTTGGAGGGCTATGGAATAAGCAGAGGATGATGGCCATGTTCTCTTTTTTATCCTAGACATGTCAATTTTGTTGGTTTCAACGACAGCGCTAGAAGTGATGTTTTCAACTGGCTTTTCCCGAATAATAGAGTCTATGGCTATTTCCTCTCTTTTGAATTTTTTTTGCTTTGTCCTTGCATAGAAAGAGATTGAATATTTGCCAGTTTCTTTTGGCTTAAACCTAAGGTCAAAATTGCCCTTTGAAATTTTCTTTGGTTTTAGTATTGACTGCCTTTGAAGAGGATCAGTTATAGTAGCCTCCATCAGCTTAATGTATTTCTCTGGGGTAACCCTAACATGAATAACATTTTTTTCCCCCAGATATATGTTATCCACCTTCTGAATATCAAAATTAATATCGTCTATGACCTTCTTTTTTTTATTAGAACGGGGGGACCTTTTGTTCGACTTTTTTTTAGCTTTGATCATGTTACCTGGCTACCTATGGGCTATATTTTAAAAAATATAAGACTTCCCATAAGATATAATTTCAATTTCCTGTCTTGGGGGAATACATTTCCATAACGGAGAGATGCAAAGAAGTTTAATATATACCAGTGCGTTATTATGCAAATGGCAGACGACGAATCAACCGGAAGTGTAGGCTTTGGTATTATTGCCACAATAGCGAGCCTCGCAGTAATGGGCTACTTTCCCCTCATAGGATGGATTATTCCTGGAATTTTCGGAGGTTTAGTTGCACGTGGGAAGTTAAGGGGAATAGTATCTGCACTCATAGGTGCAGGCGTTGTGATCACAATAGCCATAGAATTTGCTTTGTATATAATTCCAAATGCTTCATTCGTAACGCTTTTGACCACCTATACCGGAAATTCCCTAGTCACTAGAAGTGTCCTTGCAGAATCAGGTTATGTTCGAGGAATGCTTACTACAAATCTCTATAATTTTATTGGTAAAGCAGTTTCAGATGGATTGGTTATCCCAGGAATAGGAGGTTTTATTGGCGGTGCGATTCTCGGAAGAAAAAAATCTGATGATGAATTCTAAGGCCCTTCAGATTATTTGAATAGTATCTAATTTTGTTTTAATTTCTTCAATTCAGTTTTTTTCTCAATTATTTTGTACCTTCCTAAGAGAAATGAGATAACATTGTGATTGCAAAATTATTTTAATAAATTCAATCTGGATAAAAAAATGATTTGGTTAAAGCTATAGATTTCCAGCTTCTGTGCCAAAAACCTCTTCACTCAACCGCTTTCTATCTCTTCTTCCTCTGAATAACATTGTGCTGATCGTCATTGCGTCCCGATAGAATTTCTCAACACCAAAGTCCTCAAGATATCCGTATCCCCCATGGGTTTGAAGAGCCTGTTTTGTTGCTCTCTTGGACAGAGACTCAGAGAAAATCAAGGCGCTCAAACCTCCTGAAAAGTCTGCGTCAGATTCATATATGTAAGATCTGAGGAGTTCTTCCTCCGCCCTCAAACTGGAAAGAGAGAATGCCACTGGGCTGTAATCTTTCAGAAAATGATCAAAGGTTGTTCTAACCTTGGCATAATCTATTGCTTTATTTAGAGAACCTTTGATTATTCCCAGATAAATAGCCGCTATCTCAAGACTTGAATCCTCTATTGCTTTAACAATATCTGATCTGTTACCTAATGTTTCAGCGCCTGAAGTTTCAATGAGTACATCAGATATACCTAACCCTCTGATTCCCAAAGACTTTTTATTTTCCGCTCCCTTTATTTTTCCATTCGCGAGGATCAGGTTTTCTCCAGTATCATCAAGAACAATGAATTTCTTTGCAGTTGGAAAAATCACATCTCTCTTCAGTATTGTTCTTCCATCAGACCCCTTTGTTTCAGTTGAATTACCATAGCCCTCAAGTATCTCTCCATATCCAAAACCAAGGGTTGATTCCCCCGAGAGTATTTCCTTAAGATATTCCCCAGCTTTTCCTTTCTTCAATAATTTGGAAGCAATGGAATTGTATAAAAATACAAGAACGCCTACAGATGGAGAAAACGATGAAAGTTCTTCTAAAATAGCTCTATAAGATGCATTATCCAGTTCCGCCCCTCCGTATTCCTGCGGGGCTGTTGCTCCCAAAAATCCCTGCTCCGCAAGTTTTTTCAGAAGATCTTTGTCTATTCCTTCCCTTTCTATTTTTAATGCTATATTTTCAATGTTTTTAGTTGAAAAATCCCTTACTGTTTCCTTCATTAGTTTTAAGTCATCATTCACTGGAATCACTCTCCTTTTCTAGCATTCTTGCTATAATCAATTTCTCCACCTCGCTTGTTCCTTCCCATATTTCCATGATTTTTGCATCTCTGAAATATCGTTCAAGGTCTCCACTTAATCCATATAATCCTGTGAGTTCCATGGCCTTTTCAGATGCAAAAACAGCGGTTTCTGAAGCATAGCCTTTTGCCATACTGGTTATCGTGGGATTTGGCTTAAATTGAAACAGATAAGAAGCCGCTTTATACATGAGAAGTCTTGCAGCCTCAATTCTTGTTGCCATATCGGAGAGTGTGAATTGAACGTGTTCATTTTGCATTTCACCAGATGGGGCATTATTTTTCAAATATTCCAGCGTACGATCAAGCGCTCCTTGTGCCACTCCTATGGCCTGAGCTGCAACAAATACTCTGGAAATGTTGAAAAATGTCATTATGTAATAAAATCCCTTCCCTTCCTCTCCTATGAGGTTTTCCTCCGGAACTTCTATGTTGTTCAGGATCAGTTCAGCTGTGTTTGTTGCTCTGACTCCTAGTTTTCCCTCAAGTTTATTTGATGAAAACCCTTTAAATTTTGATTCAACAATGAATGTACTCATACCTCTGTGCTTCTTTGTTGAGTCTGCTTTAGAAGTTCTGGCAAGCATAACAAAAAAGTCAGCAATTTGACCATTGGTTATGAACATTTTAGATCCGTTGAGTATATACTTGTTCCCGCTCTTCACTGCTTCAGTTTTATTTGCAGCGACATCACTTCCTCCTCCGGGTTCTGTCACAGCAAGGCCCATCATCTTCTTTCCCTTGTTGACCTCCGAAAGATATTTTTCCTTCTGGGCATCGTTACCAAACAACATGATAACCTCTGCTCCGAAGTATGGAACTGTTACGGATATTCCAAGACCTGCATCAACTCTGCAGAGCTCTTCGATTGCAACCATAGTTTTCCATGGGTTAGCAAAGTCAATAATACCCTTCTGCAAAGATTTAATTCTTAAATCATCAGGGTAGCTTTCCTCGAAATCACGTTTTCTTGCTACTTCACTGGTGAATTCGCTCAAAGCAAATTCCCTTACCATCTTCCTGAAATCCTTCAGTTCATCACTTAACTCAAAATCCATTCACATCCTCTCCAATATAGTAGAATATCCCTGTCCTCCGCCTACACAAAGGGTTGCAAGTCCAAGCTTCTTACCCTTATCTGCAAGGCTGTTTGCAAGCGTTCCTGCAAGTCTTGCTCCGCTGGCTCCAAGTGGGTGACCTATTGCTATGGCTCCACCGTTTACATTAACCTTGTCTCTGGGAATTTTCAGCTCCTTCATTGCGTTCAATGCAACAACGGCAAAAGCTTCGTTGATTTCCCACAGATCAATATCGTCGCTTGAAAGTCCTGCCCTCTGAAGAGCAAGTTTTGAGGCAGGCACGGGACCCTCTCCCATTACTGATGGATCAACACCTGCCCATGCAAATGATCTGATTCTTGCAATTGGCTTTATGCCGTATTCATCAACTTTTTTGCCGCTCATAAGTGCAACGGCAGATGCTCCTGCATTTAACGGTGATGAATTTCCTGCTGTTATTTTCCCGCCTTCCTTGAACGCAGGCTTAAGACTACTAAATCCTTCAAGTGTTACATCTTTCCTTATGCTCTGATCTTCGTCTATTGCCTTTTCTGAACCCTGATATTCAACCTTGATTGGAAGAATTTCTCTTTTGAGAAAATTATTTTCCTGTGCTTTCCTTGCCAAAACATGGCTTTCATAGGAGAATTTATCCATTTCTTCTCTTGATATTCCAGACTTTTCTGCCAGCTTCTCTGCTGTTAAACCCATTGAATATGATGTGCTCATCTGATATTTAGCATATTCTGGCCTCAATAAAAGTTTCATATTTGGCTTGATGTGAGGATTGTTATTTAACGGCATATGTGTCATATGCTCCATTCCGCCTGCAAAAACAATCTCAGCATTTTGGGTCATAATTTCCATAGCACCTATGGTTATTGCATTCAATGAGGATGAACAGGCACGATCAAGAGACATACTTGTCACGTTGAATGGCAATCCTGCAAGAAAAGCTGGATGCCTTCCACCGTATGTCCAATTTTCATCTGCCTGCAATGCACATCCTGTTATCACATCGTTGATTTCGCCTTCTCTTATTCCTGTATCTTTAATGATATTCCTAATCAACAATCCAAGAGCTTCGTCCATCCTAATATTATTGAATGCATCGCGCTCAGGTTCAGACGGCCTCGATCTCGAAAACGCGCTTCTTTTGTAACCTACTATATAAACTTCATTCTCCTTTGCCATTTGATTACCGTACCATGTATTAGGAATCGGTTAAAATAATCTTTCGATTTCGACATATTTTTTAAATTTAAGGGTTACATATGGAATTATTAATGCAATAAATCGTTACTTGCTCCTGCAACCATTTCAATTTTTCTTCCCTCTTTCTTGGGTACTTTCATGAATAAAGTAAAAATAATAGAGACTACAAGAAACAGCATCCCAGTAAGAAAGATATAACTGAAAGCCGTGTGATCTGGAAACAATGAGTATTCCGGAATGCCTTTGGAATTCACACCGGAAATTGCCTTGATCTCATACATCGTTTCGAAAACACCACTTATTGCAGGCGCTACTGCAGAGCCGATATTTCTGAATACCACGTTCATACCTGTTGACGCACCTGCATCTCCAGATGGTGTTGATACCAGAAGGATATTAATCATTCCAACAAATATGAAAGATAGTCCTATTCCAAGAATTGTAGCATCCTCAGTAATTTGTAGTGGCGATGCCCGAAAGTAGTAGAGACCTATGTATGAAAGAAAGAGTACCACGCTTCCGATTTCTATGGAAATTTTAGGACTTAACCTCTTTGTCACAACCGCTGCAACCGGGGCAAAAATCATTGATGCCAATGCTGCCGGGAGCATTGTAAGACCTGAATTAAATATACTGAGCTGAAACCCTGCCGGCGATGGATCTTCAAGAAGCGGGGGCACGCTGTAGAAGAGAAAGAACATGGCAGCCATGGCAAAGAGTCCCGTAAAATTTGATAAAAATACATTTCTGATTTTCATCAGCTTCATACTGATAAACGGTTCCGATTTTCTTGATTCAACCAGTATGAACAGAAGTAGAAGAACCACTGACATGAAGAACGATGATTCGATAGAAAGGCTGTACCATCCCCACGACTGCCCTTCAGACAGACCAAGTATCAATAGGACAACTCCACTCGATATGAGACTTATGCCGAGAAAATCTATTGTCGATTTTGTTCTTTGACTGTTATCCTTCAAATAGAGATAAGAAGCAATTAAAAGGCCAAATGCCACAGGAATAGCAGAGTGATATGAATATTCCCATTCATAGGTTTGTGTTATCCATGCACCCAGAACTAACCCAAGCGCTGCCCCTGCTGTAAATGTAGAGCTCAATATACCCTGCGCAAGTGGTAGTTCTTCCTTTGGAACCTGATCGTTCAACAAAGCAAAAGCCACAGGGAACATTCCCATGCCGAGACCCTGTACCGCTCTGATGGCTATGAATTCCTCCAGCGTGGTTGCAAATCCTCCGAAAGAAACAGCTATGGCATATATCAGAGATAAGAGCATAAAGATCCTCTTTTTGCCGTACATATCAGCGAGTCTTCCGAATATTGCTGCTGAAACAGTACCTGAAATTACATATGCTGTGATAATCCATGATAAAGAGTCGTATGATGCATTGAAATCTGACTTTAAAATGGGCAAAGCCGGCGTGATCATAGTTTCTACATAGTTAACCAGTATGCCCATTATTGCCATTATAATAATAGTAGCAGTTGCATGACTTGATAATCTCCTGCTATTTTCCACAAGAAAGGAATTTTACACCCTATTTAGTTTTTAGGTTACCCCTTTGATGACCTTATGGAAGTTTGTTACCGTTTTTTATTAGCGACTTCTATGAGTTAAAGTAAAGGATTCTGAACCTTTTATGAATTATGGATATTTTTTCGGCATTGTTAATGCTGATAAATTCTCTTTTCATGACAAGACCTTAACATTAATTGGAAAAATATAAAGAACGTAAGAACATCTCCAATCAGGTAAAGAAAATGGTTGACATTATAGTTCTGATTAAGCAGATGCCTGATCTGGAACAGGTAAAGATAGATTCTAACACAAGGGAACCAATGATAAAGAATGTTCCTAAGACTGTTGAGATTCTTAGTGAACATGCTGTTGAAGAAGCTGTAAGATTAAAAGAAAAATACAAGGGAAAAGTAACCGCAATTCTCCTTGGCAATGAACAATCCTCAGCTATAATGAAAAAGGCCTTTGCAATAGGAGCGGATGAAGGGATTATCATTGATGGTTATGAGGAGCATAATCCCGCCAATACTGCAAGAATACTTGCGTCAAAAATCAAGGAAATCAAACATGATCTTGTAATCCTTGGAAACCAGTCAGCAGATTCAATTACTGGATTAATACCTGGTATGCTTTCCGGCATTCTTAACGAACCGCTCTTAGGAAACGCCGGGAAGATTGAGGTAACAGAAACAACAGTAAAGGTAACCAGAATCCTTGAAGAGGATAACATAGAGATAGAATCTCCGTTGCCATCAATTGTTTCAATCAGTCAGGAGATTAACGAACCAAGACTTCCACCAGTTATGCAGATTATGGCAGCTGGAAGAAAACCCATAAAGACAGAAAAAATAGCTCCCGTCGTTTCAAAGGCAGTAACTCTTGTTTCTAATAAAGCACCAAGAAGTGAGCGTAAAAAACTCATTTTCGAAGATATGGATAAAGGTATTCCAGAGGTTGTAAAAGTATTGAAGGAGGGGATGAAATGAAATTTTTAGTGTTCTCTGAAAATCTTGGTTCCCTCAGCCAGATGATTACATACCTGAGGGAGAAAGGAGAGGTTATTGGAGTAGGACTTGAAAAGTCTTCTTCTGAGGCCTCAAATTTTGGAGCCTCAAAGTTATATTCCATTAAGGGTGATATCCTTTCTGACAGTGTAGCAAAGCTTCTGGAAGAATTGTTTAAGAAGGAGGGTGTCGATAATATTTTCCTGAGTTCATCCATTTTGGGAAGAGAAGCAGCTGGTATTCTCTCCGTGGCGTTGGGTGCAGGAATAGTCCCAGAGATCAACGAGATCTCCTTTGATGGTTCAAAGGCAAAAACTAAAAGATTCTATCTGGGAGGTAAAACCGTTCTTGAAGAAGAATCCCAGGCTAAGATATTCACAGTTTCTCCGGGAATTTCAGATGCCATAAAGTCTGATAAGAAATCAGAAATATTTTCCATAGAAGCTCCGCAATCCAAAATAAAAATAGTCAGCAGGCAGTCCAAGAAAGCTGAGGGGAGTAACATTGAAAATGCAAAAATTATAGTGTGCATTGGCAGGGGGCTAGGAAAGAAGGAAGGAATCGAATCGGTCAAACCACTAGTTGAAGCTGTGCACGGTGAAATTGCAGGTTCCAGACCTGTGTGTCTTGATTATCAGTGGCTGGGCGAAGATAGACAAATAGGATTATCAGGGAAAAAGGTCAGACCTGCCATATATGTGGGAGTAGGAGTATCAGGTCAGATACAGCATATAGCAGGTATGAGAGGATCCAAGATCGTAATTGCCATAAACAAAGATAAAACTGCTCCGATTTTCGAGGAAGCAGATTATGGTCTTGTAGGTGATCTCTACCAGATAATTCCAAAAATTGTGGAAAAATTATCCTAATTTTTTCTTTTTATCATTGTTGCATTACATAAGAAAGGTATGTCGAAATCGATTACTTTTTTAACCTTACCTTTATCTACAAAATAGGATCTGAAGGATCCAATAATGGTGCCTTGATATGAATTTAGTTTCGATTCTAGTGCTGGCAGGTATACTCATTGCTGTGTT
>JAJZJZ010000113.1 GCA_021809755.1 Thermoplasmata archaeon | reverse complement strand
CCTTCCTTCAGGTAATCAAGGGATTTCTCGTAAATTTCACTGCTAATCCTTGCTGCCTCCCTGAGCTTAGATATCTCCGAGGGATCTTTTATCATTCTGGCGTTGTCTATGTTTTTTGACACATCAACAAATTTTACGTTTGGAAGTATTTTTTTGATATCCTCGAACATGTTAACAGTCAGGGAGCCCATATTTACGCCAACGTTTGAGGATTTTCCAATTTCTTTTGTTATGAGTTCACTCATTTCTGCCTGCGATCTTGCCACTGCAACTTCCTTTCCACTTGCCCTTGCAATCTGCTCTTCAAGCTGATATACAAACATCTTTATTCTGTCACGGCTTGCAACAATAGCGGAGCCCTCAAAGAGGCCACCATCCACGCCAGATAAATAGAAGAATGATTTGTCAATTGCATTCTCCCCGCCATTCCGGATAAGTATTTTATCCACATGATCTATACCTTTAAAAATATCTTTGACTACCATAATGCGTTATCAATGCTGTCCTTATTCATTTTTGTGCAGTTTAGTGCCGTAGAAAGGAACCTTAATTCCGTGAATTCATTGAGGCAAATTATTCCAAATCGAATGAAAAAACACGCATAAGAACCAATTGCTAATGCAGTGCGAGTAGATCTTGCAGATACTTATCCATTGATGGCGAAGGTTATACTTTGCTTCATTGGTCTAATCCAATTAGATTTAATGCATAGAAATACATTGTTCGGATATAATTTACCTGATACCTTGTTTGCTAATATTTTACTCGAGAAAGGATATTGCAGATAATCAAAAATGTCTCGGTCCTGATACTATAAAGAATAGAAAAAAACAATTTCTTAAGGATCGCTTCTGATATCCGAAAGGACATGAAGAAGAATTTTGCAAGGATCATCATAGGGGACAGCAGGAGTCTTGCGGAACTCGGGGACGAGACTATTGATCTTACTGTAACTTCTCCTCCTTACTGGCACATAAAGGATTACAACACTGAAGGGCAGATTGGATACAATCAGACGCTTCATGAATACCTGGTAGACTTCTTCAGGGTCTGGAAGGAGGTATACCGTGTTCTCAAGCCAGGGTCCAGGCTGTGCATAAATATTGGAGATCAGTTTCTCAGAACGGTAACCTACGGCAGGTACAGGATAGTACCCCTCCATTCAGAATTTATCAATCAGTGCGAGCAGATAGGCTTTGATTACTTTGGTTCAATAATCTGGCAGAAGAAGACTACGATGAACACTAGTGGTGGTGCCAGTGTAATGGGCTCTTTCCCATACCCAAAAAATGGGATTATAGAGGTGGACTATGAATACATACTGGTCTTCAAAAAAATCGGAAAAACCGATGTTGACAGGGAAGTAAGGGAAAAATCCCGTTTATCTAAGGAAGAATGGAAGGAATATTTCTCTAGCCACTGGAATTTCGGAGGGGAGCGCCAGACTGATCATGAAGCAATGTTTCCCGAGGAACTTCCAAAGAGACTGATAAAGATGTTTTCATTTGTTGGCGACACAGTACTCGATCCATTTCTGGGCAGTGGAACCACAATAAAAGCAGCTCTTGAAAATGATAGAAACGCTGTTGGTTATGAACTCAACGAAAAGTATCTTAAAACTATAGAAAGGAAAGTGGGCCTTGCTGGATCACTAAAGGAATATACATTTGATTTTAAAATAACGAGAAGAACTTGTATACCAGAAAATGAGAATCTGGAATATCATCCTGCGATCAAGGATGCAAAACCGGTTGTTGACCCCAAGGAGAAAACGCCTGAAAAAAATACCAGCATGAATAAAGTAGTTGACATAATAGATGGATCAACATTGAAGCTTGAAAATGGAATGATAATTAGATTACATGGTATAGAAATAGTGGACGAGAAAGCATCAATGATTTATTTAAATGACTTTGTCAAGGGCAAAAAAGTATTTCTCAAATATGAGAATGATGAACTTCCATTACATAGCATAACCCCGGCATATGTCTTCCTGAAAAACAAGATTTTCATAAACAAAGAACTGGTCAGGAAAAAGATAGCATCAATGGGAAATTATTCATTTTCTTATAGGAAAACACTTGAGAAAGTTGCACATTCCGCTTAACTGTATCTCTGCAAATTTCAAGGTTTCACAGGAATCCTATTTTTTCTCTTCGAACCATAGGATTCAAGTTTAATTGATACTGGGTTTTCGGCAATATAATCATCAACACTTTTAGATTCTTCACCGGGCTCTGCGAATCTGTAGTTTTTCCCTTCCAATTCGGAGAGTTTTTTTGTAATTGCCTCCTGAAAATGCAGGCCAGCATATATGTTTTCGGCATTATCGTTTCAGTTGAAAGAAATCCAGTAAATAATTAATTCATCTAATTGCAGTTTTCTTTCTTCGGTGATATATTGGTATTGTATTTCAAAGAAGTTTTTAAGAAAAGTTCAATGTTTATATTTTCTTGCTAAATTAATAACCTCCTACTCCACCTGATCCAGGAGGTGGGCTGGAAAGGGTAAGGTTCAGGAATTGCTCCGCAATACCTTTAACGACGAATCCATTATTTGGCGCTGGGAGCCCCCACCAGTCTCCTTCCAGGTACCATGCACCGCCGCTTTCCTGGTAGGTCAGCAAATATGGGAGTATAAGCGTGGCAACCGTATCGTTTACGGAACCATTTCCCTTTATGGAAGTAAGGCCGGATAAGTTCTGCTTATCGCTGGCATTTAGCAAAACGAGAAACCACAGATCCGCAGAAACATTTGCATAGTTGCCAGATATTGAAATCTTAAAGTTATAGATGGAATAATAATCGATCGGATCATGCTCAAAAAACTTGGTCCACGTAGACTGAATTTGACTTGCATTTGTATAAGTTCCATTTAGCGCGCTACCCTTTACGTTCCAGTATAGAACTGAGGAAGAAGTGTACTGTGATACGGTCTGGGAAAGACTCTCTGTTCCTATAGCTTGCCAGTGTTCATACGCAAGGGCTGTAACCTGACTCTCCTTTTCAGATAAAGTAGGTCCAGGCGTCTTAGTTGCGTATAATCCCCACCCAATGCCTGCTACCACTACGACAACAACAATTAGACCTATGAGGGCGTAAGTCAATGACTTTCCACCCTTATTTGATGAACTACTTGTATCCCGTGCCATGCTAATACATACCAAACTCGCCTACTTAAGAATTGTGTGCCTTACATGTTTGGCTAAACTTTACCGGTTGCGATTGTATTTTTAATTATTAGATGCAACCGGGTTTATAGAGGAAATAAAGGTGGGAATATTATTGGTGTTAATCCACTTTCTTTTTTAACCTGGGCTTTTTACTGGACAACTTCACAATCATGAATATTACAAACGCAACGATCACAAATGTGATTACCGCATTGATGAACTCTCCGAAGAGGAAGGGTCCAACAGCAATATTCTGCCAGGTCACGCCAGGTGGAGTAGCGTACTGTATTATTGGCATGACAAGGTCAGTGACCATAGCCTGGATCAATAAGCCAAGGTATATTGCGAGAATAAAGGCTACTGCCAATCCGAGAACTTTGTATGTTGACAGAAATGCCTTGAATTCTTTAATGAGACCTTTTGGGGGTGGCGGCGCCGCTGCAGGAGGTTTTGGCGTGAGCAATTCGGTTATTTTTTTCAATTCCGCTAAAATCTGATCATTGTTGTCCATAGGAATTAATAATCGGGGGATACATAAAGTATCTGTACGAGAAGGGTACCTTTTATGTATTTATCACAAGACGTTAAAATGAAATACACTTAATTTACCGTTAAGTTTACCCCGCATGTACAAATTAAATCTCTTCTACCCACTCTGAACAATCCAAATAATCCGAAAATTACAAAGTTGTTAAAACAGATATCCTATCACTAACATATTGCTATAATAGATATGTAATACCTATTTGCACTTGATTAGTCGAAAAATAGCCCCCGATTATAACTATATGTCTCCCTTTTGATATTCTGAAGTAATTTACCAGAAAATCCGGGTCGGCGACAACTCCTTCATTATTCGGGCTCGGTTACCTACTAATACCAAATCAGCGGGGGTAATATGTTTAAAAGTTTTAACTAATAGTTAGTTTTCATCTTTGTTTTTGGAAACCCCGATGAAAGGAAAAACAATTATTACTGGAAGGAAAAGAAATAGTGAGCCAGGATACATCTTCTCTAATACAGGATAAATCAATAAGAAGTATATAATATAAAATACAACCAGACTTATCAGGTAATAAAGGTAGAATCTCCTCATGGTATTATATGCTGTCAGTAAATAGATTGATTTTAAGTTTAGTTTTGATTTTAGGTCCCGATCCCGAATTAGATTACCTGTTGTAATGTATATACATGACCATATTAATAGTATAACGCTTCTATAGATATATAATAATGCTAGAGTAATTCACAAACACAGATATTGAAATTTCTCCTCACAATGAAATGGACAAACATCAGAATATAAATGTCACATTAAGTATTGTATATCTAATACTGCGCTATAATAAGTATAAGATAATGTGTGAACTGGTATTATCACAAGATAGCTTCTTACATGTTAATAATTAATGATTATATATCTCCTAGTATACATAGAGAAGCGATATTCAATTGTTATATGGCCATAACATTTACATAATATGATTGATCGGGAGATTATTCCCTGCTTTATATCTGGAAAGACTAAATATCATGTCCTGCTATCTACAAGTTCACATTGTTAATGAAGAAAATTATAACCATTCTGGTGGCCGTAATACTGATTGGATCTGCAGCCACATTTCTAATTGCCATAATCATTCCATAAGGT
>JAJZJZ010000112.1 GCA_021809755.1 Thermoplasmata archaeon | reverse complement strand
AGATCAAATTAAATAGAACATTGAAATATATGAAAAATTACGAAGGGTTTGTGGGGTAGCCTGGTATCCTTCCAGCTTCGGGAGTTGGAAACCCCGGTTCAAATCCGGGCAGACCCATTTAATATAGTGGGATATAGATAAGACTGAAAAAAGTTGTGATTTTCAATAATACTATATTAACCAAAGAATATTAATTACCCGAATCGGTATTAAAATCTCCATATAACTTTAACAAAATTTTAACAACCTTAACTCTTGGATTTAGTTGCGTTCCACTCTTTATCTTTGTTTTGTTCTTGTAGAGGACTTGTTGTGATATTGCCTCATCCTTCACATCCCTAAGCTTAAATGAAATAATTTACCCAGTCACTTCTCGGGAATATAGATAAGAGCAAAAAAAGATGCTGGTTTTAATATTCCAATTTTAACATTTAATTGGTCTTGTCCAAATCCAAGTAATTTTCAAAAAATATCCTATTGACCCTTCTTAATAATAATTAAATATTGAAAACAAAACATGCATTAAGAAAGGTAAGGATATGTATAGAAGATAGCCATCAATAAACCAACCACTATTGATGAGTAGGCCCAAGCAATCGTGTAATAGGTCTTACTTCGTTTTCCGTGGAGAGTATAGGAAATAACTGCAATAATGCCCATTATTAGACCAATATTGGCATACCATTCGAAAACGGATAAAAAGAAAGTATCGAAATAAGAAAAATTTGATTGAGAATAATAGAACAGGATATTCAATGCAATAGTATTTGTGAAAATAGGTATCCGGCCAACGTAGTGACGTTCAGCTAGAGAACCCGCAATAATCAATGAAATTGGTGCAAGATACTGGATATAGGAACTTGGAACAACTACTGAAATCCAGGGAAACCCCAGAATTCTGTTGATGAAATTATATATTCCATAGGCAATTTGGGAAATAATTAACTCTATCGACATAACTGATTCTCAAGAAGTGTTATTTCTGATTTGCTAAGACCATATACTTGGTAAATCAACTGATTTAGTTCTTGATTTATCTTATAAAGTTCTCTTTCCAAAAGGTATCTTTCATCTGTATTATGTAAGTTCTGCATTTTCTTTGAAATCTTTACCTGCTCTTCGGATAGTGACGAAACTAAATCAAATCTTGAGTCTTTGGGAATCAATAATGGTAATTTATCGATGAATCGCTTTCCGTAAGAAAAATAACCCCCTCTAAAGGGTGTGCTGATGTTTTTCAGATAGAATTCCAGAACATTAGAGTTAAGGAGAGCGAGTACAAAATGGTACACTTTCTGATTACTATCCTTTAGTACTATTCCGTACCCACCGGCATTACCACCACCGACAAAATAATACTCTCCTTTCAAATCTATTGCGAATGTATTGTTAGACGCAAGAACCTGAGTAATGATTTTGGGTTGTTCAAATTTTTCGATGTTTTGCAAACGCCCGAACTTATGCCAGTTTTCATCATTTTGAAATCTGTGTTCTTCCCTTGACTTAAGATTCTCTTCATAATTCTTGAAATATCTATAGGCGAGAGGGAACTTTTCCTTAATTTCAGAGAGTGGTATCAAGGAAGCCTTGCCATTTTCAACCAAATAAGGATAGACAACGTAGAAGCCTTTCCAATCAAGATTCCATTTTCTTATATCTTTGCCTTTTAACAGTTTCTTAAGAATTGCCTTTTCGACAACGAATTCCATATTGTCTTTAATGTTCATTATTTTGGCTGTCTCTTTGGTTTCCGATACAACTCTTACAAAGTATGTGCTATCCTCCCCAGTAACGAGCCCTTGAAAAATATTCTTTGAAATTTCTCCAAGAGATTCCCCTACACCTTTCAGTTTTTTCATCAAACTGCTAACTTTGTTATCAGATAGAATCCAAGACTCGTTTTGAGTGGGAATTGGTAAACTGTATTTTTGGAAAATTTCATTGTTTGATATTTCTATAACTGAAAAATCATCTTTTGATTTTGGTGATAAGTATTCAAAATTACTATTTTCTGCGTTCTTTAAAAACAACAAACAAGTATAGTTCGTAGCATCGCCGAATATCTGTATATCTTTGAAATCAACAAATCTGTGCAAGGTCTTAGACTCAGATATCACGTTTCTTAGGCCCAGGCCGTAATCAGCGTTAACGAACTTTGAGGGAATTATGAAGCCGACATCCCCGTTTTCTCTCAATAATTTTAGAGATTTTTCAACAAATAAGAGGTAGATATCATAATTCCTAAAAGCTGATTGGAAATTGTTGCTAAAATAGTCTGTTTCCTTATCTCCAAGATTCTGAATCCTAACGTAAGGCGGATTTCCAATAACAATATCAAATCCACCTTCTTTCATTATTTCTTGAAATTCTTCTTCCCATTTGAACGCCTTATCTGAAATAGAATGCTCATCAATCAAACTGTTTCCAACCTTAATGTTATTTTGCAGTAATGGTAATCTTTGTTTCTTTTCTGAAATTTGTAATAACAAGTTCAATTGAGCAATTTCTACTGCTTTAGGATCAAGGTCAACGCCAAATATGTTATTTCTGAGAATTTCAACTCTCTTTGAATAAAATTCCTCACTATCTAAAGTAAGTTGAGCAAAATCAGAATTCTGTTTCCAGTAATTTTCTAATTCCTTGTAGGCTCTAATCAGGAAACTACCAGAACCACAGGCAGGATCAAGTATTCTCACCCTACGGATTTCCTCAGGTGTGTGTGTTTTGATGAATTCTCCAACCGTATTCTTTACGATGTAATCCACTATGTAGAAAGGTGTATAGTAGATGCCCTGCTCTTTCCTATGAGTCTTGGATTCCTCTAACTTAGCCCTCTTTGGTGTTGATTTGAGAATATTACCGAGATACTGCTCATATATATTTCCCAGAACGTCAGATTCAATGATAGAGAAATCATATCTGTATGAATTGTCCTTTGACTGATTAAGTCCTTCTATGACCTCTTGAAGTGCCTCATTCTCTATGTAGAGGCCATCACATAGATGGTGGGCAAAGAGCTTGCTGTTATATTTATCATCATAATCCCTGTATATTTTAGAGATTTCTTTCACAAGATGACCTTTGCCTTTATCACGCCATTGCCTGACAATTGATTGTAGCTGATTCTCTTCTAAACCTCTGTCCTCGGCATTTCTTATGAAGATTAGACGGTCAAGAATTCTCTGCACAGCTTCGTCAATGTCATCTTGAGATAGGTGTTTATCCTGATTATTTCTAACAACATCCTTTGAAAGAACCTCTCTAAAGTGAATCATATCTTGTAAAAGCTGTTTATTTATTGGATTCTTTAACTGTTTCTTTCCATATTTAGATGCTAGCTTGTCAAGTTCGTTATTTTCAAAAGCGATTTTTGAAAAATAAGTAAATCTCTTATCAGTTAAAAAGTCACTTGGATGTAAAACAAAAAACAAGTTATTTCCATAATTCGATTCTTTCCAATCTGCATTATAAACCGCTATTGTTTCAAAGTTTGCAAGTATTGCCCATGAACAGGATTTCATCCATGCGTAATCTATTGCCTGTGTTACATACTTTGGATTTGTCTGTATATTATCTTCTTTCATGGATTTAGCTTCAAGGAAAAACTTAGGAATTCCTTTAATTCTGAATCCGTAATCCACTCTCTTTTTTGAAATTGTCTCCTCAGCACTTATAGAATCATTTCTTTTACTCCTATTGTAAACATTCCAACCCAGTGCCTCAAACAATGGTAGAATGAAATCCTTTTTTGTAGATTCCTCGTTGTACCTTTTGATTTCACCTGAGTTCTTAATTTGCTCATATTTGGATATGAGTTCTAAAACCCTTTCCAAATTGATATCGTAATCTTGTTCATCTTTGTCGACCATATATTTACCTTATTTGTTTTATATTTTCCATTGCAGTATTTATCAAACTTCTAATACTTGGAGTTTTAATCTCTTTCACACTTATCTTACATATTACTTTTTTATGCCTAATGGCAAGAGTAAATTCATGATCGTAACTATCATTGAAATAGAATTCTTTGTACTCATTAGGATGCGAAAAAATAATCATTTCAAGATTTTCAATAACAGAATCTATATTATATACCTTAGCATTTTCATCTCTGAATATATCTCTTGACAATTTGATATAGTATCCAGTGAATCTGTATATTATTGCTTCCATTTCGATTTTATTTCGTTCAGGGCTTGCACTGTCAATGATTGAATAATAATTCTTTAGAATTCTATGTTCAAAACTCATTCAATCTTCACTTTTGTTTTATTATACTCCTTTATGGTCTTACTATCTTTAATCTTTTTCTGCTGATACCATAATGTGGATTTGTTTAGATTCAAGGCTTTCCTTTTTCCAGGGTCAATTAACATGATCTTTTTTTGCACATCTATTGTATCATTCCTCAAGATTTCAATATCGGGTATTTTGAAATCCAATGTTTTTATCTTTCCTGAAATGTATCTACTCAATTCCCTGACATTTTCAAACATTATGTTGTCAAGTGTATGCTGTTTATTCCTGAATTCATATCGCTTGTTGAAATTATTTTTGATTTTCTCATTCACCAATTTAGTATCAAGTGTAAAAGTTATATTGTAATTTCCAGAAGAAATGAGTTAAAGAGATCAGTTTTATTCTTATTTTGCAAAAATATATGAGTTTACAGGCAATATGAACAAATGAAATTGGCAATTGCCGTAGAAAAGGGAATGGTAAGCGGTCCAGGAGAGGCCGAAGAGATAAGAATTTATGACACTGAGAATAGTCAACAGTTAGAATCATACCCTAACCCTGCTTTAACCGCAAATTCCGCAAGAGGAATACTCATGCTTAAATCCAT
>JAJZJZ010000111.1:330-4863 GCA_021809755.1 Thermoplasmata archaeon | reverse complement strand
TTTTGGGAGGAAATTTGATTACATCATTTACCTATGCTAATGCCTTGTTTGGCCTGAATCTATACACATTATTCTTCTTTGGATACGAGTTTATTAGTATTGTATTTCACGTAAGTTCCCTTTTCAACACCTATCTGGATATTGCATTCATTATATCCATATTAGGAGTCATTTCATATTTCTTCTTCGTTTCAGAGGGGAGGAAAAGGGTTCAGATGGATGGTATTGCATACGGATTCCTCTACGGTGGGATAATTACCGTCCTAATATCGTATATTATGGGTTATTTAAACGGCTCTTTTGAAGAATTAATGGTCATCGCGGTCTCAATTCTCGTTGCGCTGATTTGGCTTAGCCGTTCAAACAAGCAAACAAAAATAAGTCTTAGCGAGATTCAGGGAGATGTCAGGGAAGACGCTAGCGGTGAATAATGCCCTCATTTTAGGTCGCAAGGGTATAAGCGCGGTCAGGAAAGGCAGTTTGCTTATTGAGAATGGATTAATAAAAAAAATTTCAGAAGAAGAGTTTGATGCCGATGAGATAATTAATGCAGAAAAAAACCTCTTGATACCCGGATTCATAAACACACATTCGCATGTAGCCATGTCCAGATTTAAGGGGCTTCTGGACGATATGAAACTTTCCGAGTTCCTTGAAAGGACATTTAAGCTTGATTCTGAAAGAACGGATGAAGACATTTACAATTCTTCAATAATGGGAATTTGTGAGATGATTGATTCCGGTATAACATCCTTTGCAGATCTATATTATTCAGAAGATATTATAGCAAGAGCAGTTGAAGACACCGGAATTAGGGGATTTCTCTCTTGGAACACTCTTGATAAAAAATATACAACACAAATGGGAGAACCGATTGATAATGCTGAGAATTTTATACGAAACTTTTCCAAAAAATCAGAATTAATTACACCATCAATAGGCGTTCAGGGAATCTACGTTGCATCCGATGACACATATATGCAGGCTTATGAAGTTTCAAAGAAATATGGTACCATCATTCACACTCATCTTGCAGAAACCAGGGAAGAAGTGAATAATTGTGTGAAGGTAAATGGGAAGCGGCCCGTTGAAAAGCTTGAATCCATAGGTTTTCTTCATGAGAATCTTTTGGCAGCACATACAGTATGGCTAAACCTCTCAGAGATCAGGGCATTGGCAAAGAACAATGTGAGCGTTTCATGGAATTCGGTAAGTAATGAAAAACTTGGAGTTGGCGGTATCCCCCCGATTCCTGAAATGATGACACAGGGAGTGAATATTTCAATGGGAACTGATAGTAGCGGAAGCAACAATTCACTTGACATGTTCTGTGTTATGAAAAATTCTGCATTATCTTTGAAGAATTCAAGATGGGATCCATCCATTCTCAATGCTGATGAACTCTTTCTAATGTCAACGAATAATGGATCTAAAGCGGTTCACAATAATTCAATTGGTTCAATTGGAGAGAATATGCTTGCTGATCTTGCGATTATAAATCTAGACCATTCTAATATGTTCCCCACATCAACAGGAAACGCAGTTAATAATTTAATATACAGCGCTAATCCAGGAAATATTCAAACGGTAATCGTTAATGGAAAAATATTAAAACAAGATTTTAAGTTTTCAGAAAATTTGGAAAAATTGAGACGCAATGCCATGCTGTATATAAGAGAGCATTTCCCCCTATGATAAACACAAATAAGGATCAACTACTCCATTAAAATATTTTGAAAATTTATATCTGAATTTATGTCCTAATTTTGAAGTTTCTTAGCCAGTCTATGTCGCTTTCATAAAGTTGTCGCAAATCATTAAGGCCATAGTATATAAGGGCAAGTCTCTCTAGTCCCATGCCCCAAGCCATAACCGGATACTTTATGCCCAGTGGTTTCAGGACTTCAGGCCTGAAGATACCGGACCCGCCTAATTCAACCTCTTTTCCATTTATCTTAACTATTACATCCATACTGGGTTCGGTGTATGGGTAGTAGGAGGGAGCAAGACGAATATCTTTGAATCCCAGTTGCGCATAAAAATATTTCAGAAACCATTTCAGGGTTGCAAGAGATGTGTCCTTGGAATGTACAGCGCCTTCAATTTGATGGAATTCAGCAAGATGTTTCCAGTCGACGCTCTCATGCCTGAATACTTTTTCAACGGAGAAATATCCGCCCTCTATATCCTTATATTTAGAAAGATATCTTATTGTGTTTGGCGTGGTATGAGTTCTCAAAACAAGTTTCTCCGATTCTTTCAAGCTCCATTCTACAGCATAACCTCTGTATCCCTTTATACCATTTTTCTGAACATTACCAAACTTTTTAAAAAGCTTTTCTTCATCTTTTGAAAAGATAACTTTATGTTTTGTGGACAGATAAAACGTATCCTGCATATCTCTGGCAGGGTGATCTTGAGGAATAAACAGTGAATCCATGTTCCATCCTGTTGACTCTATATAATTTCCGGACATTTCCATGAATCCCATTTCAAGAAAAATATCTCTTATTTCATTGATCAGGTACCTCAGAGGGTGCCTGCCAGCTCGATCAAAGTGCTTTCCCTGGAGGTTTAGATCATACTTCCTGAATTCTCTGTCTTTCCATGAACCATCAATGAGAATCTGAGGCGTTAATTCGCCAATGCTTAATTTCATTGGAGCGGAGGCTGCATATTCCTTTCCCTTTTCTGTAATAGAAAGGTTCCATCTGGTCTTCTTCCTTGAATATATTACATCACCCCGTTTAACAAGATTTTCAAATAATCTTTCATACTGCTTATTAAGGGGTATACCAGAATCAATTAATTTTAAAACTTGTTTTCTCATATTAATTTCTTCAAGGAAGGTTGATCCTTTGCCCTTATCCCAGATTATTTTACCTTTTACAGGCGCAAAGCCAAACTTAGACGCCTGAGCAATGGCAATCCTAGCATTGGAATTCCCCATTATTTCCATAACTGAATCTATGGAAAGTTCTCCCCTATCTTTAACAAGTAGCAGTAAATTTTCTTCTGGAAATCCTTGCTCAAGATATTTTTTACCCTCTTCCCCAAGTTCATATTTTACTTCTTTTATTTCATCTAGGTCTACAAGACCCTTCATCTTGAGCCATGAAGATGCACTTCGTATCTCCTCCTCACTGAGACTAGATCCCCCACATTCCTCTAATGGTATTGGTTGTGAGTCCTTTCTTTCGTATAAGAAGTACAAAAGTTTTGCCTCATTATTACTTATTTCCACGGTCTGAAAGATAATATTTTGCTTTAAAAACTTATGGAGTGGAAGGAAGTACCTCAGGAATATTTGAAAGTACCAAGAATAATAGGCTAAAAAAACTCCATTTTAAAGAGATATGGAATTTTAAGTTTTTATTTCCAATATATGTATTGCATTAAGAGGCAACATGTTCATATTTATCTCAAGTAATGCTGAGGTATGGTTCTATGTTTTTAGTGTTTAGCTACTGTATTAAAGAAAACAAAGATTTTTTAAGTACATATATTACAGTTTAATGTGAATATCATTTTACCCAAAAAAAAGATCATAGCGGCTGTTCTTATTTTTATTCTCACATCAACTATGTTTTTATCCTACGACAATCAAAGTATTGGTTCATCGAATCATGAGCAGATAAATGCTGCTATTGTGACTTTGTATCATGAGAATTTAATATTCGTATACAACGAATATGGAAAGCCTGTTTCTGGGCTGACTGTGGTATTTTCTAATGGATATACCAACGTAACAAATAGCGACGGGTATGCGGGCTGTACATTCTACACTGGGGTGGGGAATAATCCTGGAGGACCTAGAATTGGCCCCTTGGACTGCGTGTTCTATAACACCATATATGGTGAACACAATTTCAATAATGTTTGTATAGTTCCATCTTCTAACTTTTATTTTTCAGGGCTTGTTGAATCGCCTAACAATAGTTTAGACCCGGCTATTATGCTTCATTCATTCACAAATATACAAACTACAAAGAGCAATTTGGTTTCCTGTGCTTACTTATGCTGTTACAGAAGCAATGGAACAATTCAGGGAAACAATGCAATGGATAGCAAAGTACTGGGCAAATATACCAATTTTACCACAATCGTTATTCCTATTTCAAGATATATGACAGCGAAAGACAATTATGATTTCACCATAAGCGCTGTAGGGTTAGTTAAAAGTTACCAAATAAGTAGTACAGAAGTCAATAATATTACCAGTTCTCAAAGCAGGCCATACACAATGATCTGGGAAGTCTTATTCCAGATTGTCTTTATAACATCAATAATCGCATTAACAGGATTATTCTTTTCACCACCAGTGACAGATAACCCGAAATATAAACAAAATAAAGTAATAAAAAATCTTAAAGAGCTTGGGCAAGGATTCTTGACAAGTTATATTCCAGTTGTCATTGCTCTGATTCTTTCTACAGCTTTAATTTCATTTTATTCCTTATTTACCAGTGGGTTCGTAAATATCATATATATTTTTTCCCTATTTCTTGCAACTCTATTCCTTACTGTTTTCAT
>JAJZJZ010000111.1:0-320 GCA_021809755.1 Thermoplasmata archaeon | reverse complement strand
ATTCTTTGACCCTTTCCTACAGAAAGAAGGAAATCAGAAAAAAATTTGTTATAAAGTGGGCAATAGTTATAGAATTTCTATGGGTAGGAATATTTACGGCAATCGAGATAGGCTTTATAGGTTCATCGGACGTCTTTAATCCTACAACGCACCTTATAAACACAGTTTTGGTAACCCTACAGTATTTAAATCCTCTGGAGTATGCAATATTGATAATAGATGTCATGAACAGCATTATTTTAATGCCAGCAGGCCTTCCCGGCTCATTGATCAATTACAATCTTAATTCTATATTCATAACTATTGCTGTCTTTATCGTA
>JAJZJZ010000110.1 GCA_021809755.1 Thermoplasmata archaeon | reverse complement strand
AAAAATGCCGTATCTCAAACTCATACAGCACTAAACGGAATACGGCTCCTGAGAATAGAGTCTTATTCAGATTCTCCATGTTGTATTCAACCACTATAACCTCATCTTTTCCTTTTTTTGCTTCCAGCTTCCATCCCCAAGGATGAAGTATGCCATCGATTGCTTTCTGCAAATTCTCCATACTTTGTTCATTCATTCTCTATCACTTCCTCTTTGGAGCATAAGGCCGCCCCTGGGCCATCCTGTAAAAAATTTAGGATCTTAAAATCTGAGTCAAGCTCAGCTATAGATATCACTTTATCAAGTGGTATTCTATGGGTTCTTCCTGACTTCAACCCGTCAATTATAATTCTGCTGAATGCGATTCTCTGAAACTCTCCTGTAAGTTTGTATGGTGCGTTCTTAGGCCCTATGTAATTTACACTTACGGTTGATCCCTGCAGGTCCTTGAGATTTTTTAGAACCATCATGGCTGAACACCTTCCTTAACCTCAATGGCCCATTTTCTCTCCATGAGGATTTTCGCAGTGTCTTCCGGTATTGAGGCCGTTTGTCCCTTGTGCAGTGTGTAGTCCTTTCCATCTGTTGCAGAGAAGCTTCTGTCCTCAAGCATGAACAGATTGATATAATGAGTCTCCTTGGAATCTCCTTGGTTATCAGGTTCCTTGGGTTTAGGTTCCTTTAATTTCTTTCCGGTAAGACATATTTTGCCATTGCTCAGCAAGACCAAGCCCTCTCCAGCCATGCTAGGAAGGATCTTCTCTGTCAGATCTTCCAGAGAAACGGTAATGTCAGCTCTGGAATACAATAGATTTTTGAGTATGTCCAAGGGACTTAACCATGCCTCTTTCTTACCATTAGAGATCCTGTAAGCTGTTTCCATGACGGTTTCTTTAATTGCGAAAGTTTGAGTCAGATCAGATGAAGCGGTTGTATTTCCTTTTATTTGTGGTTTTTGAAACGCATTTTCATTCATCTCAGCATCCTCTGGTAGCACTTCCGGTAGCACTTTGTCAAAAGTGGGTGCTACCAAGTTTGAGCCAGTAATTTTCTGATTAATATCACTACTGGTAGCACTCTCCTTCCAGGGGTGCACCATATCTATCTTTTTATTTTCTCTTATATTTGGCAACATGGAAAGAGGGGTGCTACTCATCTCTAATTCTCCAGTAATGTCTGATGGATCTGCGGGTAGCACCCCATTTTCTGAAAGTGCTACCTGCCCCCTCAATGTATTATTATCCATCATTCCATTATTATTATCCTTCTGATTTGGAGAATAATCTTCGAGAGTTTTACGCCCCTTACTATCTTCGCTATTGGTTGATTCTTCATCCTTCAGGCTTTTTGACATTATTTTTCTATCAACAGGAGCAATAAACAATCCTAACCATGCTCTCAACGGTATTTTTTCAATTTTCTTCTCACATGTCATGTTACGGAAACCTACAGTTTCCAGTGCTTTCCCTAACTTTACTACATTGATTAGGTCAGCCTGTAAATTGTTCTTCTTTGCCCACTGTCGAGCATCTCTCTCTATAAAACTCTTAATCGTAAGAAGCTGCTCCTTGCCATTCTGCTTGTCAACCTTAGAAATCAAGTCAGTATCTATTCCTTTCTTCTCTGCGAGCTCCTTGGCTTCCTCAAGGTCTTCTGTTATCTCTCCACTGTCTGCTCTTTCCTGAATATATGCCTGAGATGGATTTGAATACTTATCGTATTGTTTTTGGGAGTCTTCTAATGTTAGCTGGCCTGTGAATTTTTTCCTTTCCATAAAGGGCAAGAGATAATCATCTACTACCTCACTGAAGATTAAATCTAATTCGTCTGGACTTTTTAAAGCCTTATCGAATTTGTCGATTTCAACCGGTGATAGGAACTCCTCCAAGTAGTTCTCAAAAACAATGAATACGGGATTTCTCCTATAAAACGCCCTCAGATTATCAGCTGTCTCTGGTAACTTATTTGTGGCCATGATCCACTTCGCTCTGGAGTTGAATGTGAAGTTTCCCCCATTCTTTCTGTCAGCAGTTATATCTGAATAGTCAGTGGCCCGCTTGAAAATCTCACTTTTTATAATTCCCCCTGCTTCACTGGTAATATTTGCAAACCGTCCTTGCAGCTCTGGTCTCTTAAATTTGTCATTCTCGATTTCCTGGACTGAGACTGAACTCACATTGTCCTTACCAAGTATTGATCTTATGACTGAAATTACTATCGACTTTCCCTCTCCACCCGATCCTATGAATGTTGCACTTCCTTGCGGGATATAACCAGGCGTCAATGTCCAGGCTATAACTTCATAAATCTGTATAATCTTTTTTTCCTTCTCAGGATCACCAGTAAATACGGTCTCCAAAAATCTTTTAAATTCGATCGACTTTCCACCTGGTATATACCTCCTTGGGATATGTGAAAAATAGTAATACTGAGGACTATGAGGATGTAGTGTTTTTGTATGAACCTCAAAGAGTCCGTTCTCTAGTGGGATAAAATCCTCGGGGAGAGGCATGACTTCTTCCATGGTCTTTCCGATCTTGACAGGATCTACAATCCTCGTTCGGTTCTTTATATACTCAATTGTCTTTGCTATCTGCTGGGGATCCACATCTGCATTGTGTTGAATAAGCGATTTAAGGAATGGTTCTCCATCTTTCAGATACCTGTCATCAACGAATGGGTGAATTAAGCCCGAGTGGTATTCTGTAAACATCTTATTCTTCAGTCCATGTTCTAAGATGTCGTTTCCACACTTCACATGGTTAAAATACCTGCGCCCCTTCGCATCTTCATCGAACCACCTGTTTCCCGGGTCTAATCCAAACTTCGACGCCCTTAAGAAAGCTTCGTTCCCTTCATACTCTGGTTCGGCCGGTAGGCTGCCTTCAAAGATGTCCTTGATCTTCGTTGAAAGCAAGGATAGATCCTTCATTTCACTGGATATATGTTCTTTCTTTCCTTCGTCGCTTTCCGAACTGTACTTTCTTTTACAAAATTCGAGAGCCTCACCAATCCTATTTGTGATATTGTGGAAGTCTGATTCTGAGATCTCTTCTTTGCCACTCGTAAAAACTTCTATCTCACGCTTCAAAACTTCAATTGAGGCTACACTGTTGAACTTTGTATCCTTCTCCCTTATGTTCCTGTCTTGTGGTCCTTTGTTTTCGCTGCTTGCTGTCATTTTACGATACCTCCAAAAATCCTTGTTTCCTTGCTTGATTGGGTTCTTTGACGATGGACTGACTCACTGAAGTAAACATTTTTAAATGATTTCAGATTACCAAAACTAGAGTCATCAACTCTTTCTTGGGGGGAACCGTCATTCCCTCCTCTTTCTCTTTTATTCATTTCTTGTTTTCCTCACTGTTTTGTAACTTATCTCTAAGTTTTCCGATTTGTTGTTTGTGGCTTTTCACTTCTAACTCTTTCCTTGACTAGAAAATCAGGGCCGAATATCTCGTCTATCAAAGAATCCAGCTCTCGCATTCTTCTTGCCTTCGGGGTCATTCCTGCTTGCTCTTGTTCGTACATTTCACTTCCTCAATTTTTTCCTTTACTAACGGAATTATGTATTTGTAGTCTAATCCATCCAGCTTGGGAAACTCCTCTTCCGTCGGCAAGTTGCTTAAGAGCGGCTGCTTCTTCTTCTGTTATCGCAAAGCTCATGTGTATCTCTCTTTTCAGTTTTGATGACATTTCTGTATTAGTTTCCATATTATATTATTACAAAGTTGTATTTAATGATTTTGAGATTTGAATTGGATTTTATACTAAAATGTAATAAGTAAGCGTGGTAAGTGATAAAAAAAACATTTCGGTAAGAATTGATGCCTCAACTGTGGTCTCCATGAAGGCGTGGAAGGTATTAGGTACCATGCATGCCAATATACTGTTAGAATATGATGAAAATGACTTTTTAGAATACGCAGTCCACCGGGTCATCACAGATGAAAGCGCAAAAGCAAGATTTATGTTAGAGCTCGTGCAACCAAAATCGGATAAATTAATCAATGATGACCAGAAAGTCACCTTTAAAGGGACTTCCCTTTCTATCGCTCCATTTGACGTTCCCAAGACGCTCAGGATTTCTAATCATACATATGAGTATCTAGAAGATTTGCTGAAAGAATCCCGAGAGAAGGGAATAAGCGCTGTGGTAAAAGCAGTTCTAGCGGCAACAGTGAACAACAATAAAGAACTAGTCAGGTTCCTGATCAGAAATGCCATTGCTACTAGATGCATGGGTACTTCTCTGTCTTTCTACAGTGGAAAAATCAGCCCAAACGACGTAAAAAGTTACGTTGTTGAGGGTTCGATCCCCAGAATTAAGAACACCCACTTTGAAAATGATGTAATTAAAGAGTATGTGCATTTCTTCAAGAATATAGGGACGAGAGAACGGTTGCAGTTGGAGATGCTACGCTCTAGCACCCCTCCACAGAATGATAAAGCCTACGCCACGGCTTATCAAAGAATAATAAAAATAAAGGAAGAGGATTTTGCGCCATACCAGAGGAACGATCTCTTTCTTCCGATCGTCGATCTTCAACATGTTGGGCAACAACTGGTGCACCTGAATGAAATACTCCACATTTTTTCTACACTGGATCGACTAGCATCTAACTTTTTGCACCCAGCGACGATCTTCCCTGTAATGGTCGCTGGATTCTATAATGCACAAGATGGAGAGTTATTACCCAATTTCCCTGAAGTGACGATTCAATTAGATAAGAAATATGATGATTTTAGGGAGATCCTCAACTCAGAGGCCGAATCTCTTCTTTCTTTAATTACCTAAAACCATCTATATTTTATTCCGATTAAAATATATTACAAAAAGCCGCCTCTTATTATTTAAACACTCTGCTAAAACACACCCTTACCATAGTTAGGGGATTACACCAAATGCTCTATGCCGTGAGCCGGGATTGAACCAGCGACCTCCAGATCTTCAGTCTGGCGCTCTCCCAACTGAGCTATCACGGCTGTAGTACGGGAATACTGTCACTTTATTTAAATCTTTAAGGGATTTTATGG
>JAJZJZ010000016.1 GCA_021809755.1 Thermoplasmata archaeon | reverse complement strand
GGGTTCATATCATGCATTAAAGAGCAGATCGGCAAACATGGATTTGCTAGTTTCCTTGGGAACTCTTACTGCATTCGTGTTCTCCGCCTACGTAACAATTGCTCGACCAAGCTCAATTCCACCTTCTGAGGTATATTTTGATGCGTCGTCTTTCATTGTGACTCTTATTTTAACAGGTAATTTCATTGAAAACCTCACAAAGGTGAAGGCAAACAGAGCAGCCAGCAAGCTAATTGGAACGATACCCAATAATGTCCACTACATCTCCAGCCTTGGTGATATCACTGACAAGAAGACCGATGAGATAAGACCGGGAGATAAAATATTAGTAAAGCCTGGCGAGGTGATCTCGGTCGACGGAATAATATTTGAAGGCAAAAGCGAGGTGGACGAATCCATGCTCACTGGAGAGCAGGAGCCTATTCTGAAGTTCGCTGGTCAGGTTGTGGCATCAGGCACTAAGAACCTTAACGGCGTTATTCGAATAAACGTAACCAGGACTGGAAAAGACAGCACGGTGAGTCAGATATATGAACTCATACAGAGAGCGATTTCCGGCCGGGTCAAAGTTCAGAGAATTGCCGATGTTTTCTCCTCGGCATTCGTTCCCGTCGTTATTTCATCTGCTCTTGTGGCTTCGCTTTTCTGGTATTTCTATCTTTCAAGCGTAGGATACCCGTTGGCGCTTGAAATAGGCATCCTTGCTTTTGTTTCAGTCGTGGTTATCGCCTGCCCATGTGCCATTGGCCTTGCTGGACCAATTACTCTACTTATCGCGTCTAACGTGTCTTCTGAGAACGGCATAATAATGAAGAATGCAAGTGCGCTGGATAGATTGTCAAGAGCAACGCGGGCCATTTTTGACAAGACCGGAACACTTACCGAGTCGGATCCTGTGGTTACAGGAATTTCTGTCTCTCCTGGCGGCTCTGAGGAAAACGTCATTGCACTAGCGGCTTCTGTTGAATCTGCTTCAAACCATCCTATCGCAAGAGCCATAGTTGCGTTGGCCGAGAACAAGAAGGTTCCTCTATTCAAAGCGACAGAAATTAAGGAGATTCCCGGTGTAGGGATTACAGGCAGCGTAAATGATAAGGAAATCAGGGTCTCAAGAGCAAAGAGGGAGGGTGGATCAACCGTATCAGTGAATGTTGATAACGAGGAAAGGGGGTTAATTTCACTTTCCTACGTCATCAGGAAGGAAGCCATTTCTGCCATAAAAGGCCTCAGATCCATGGGAATTAGGTCTTCAATGATAACCGGGGATTCCATGGAAGAAGCAAGAAGAGTGGGAAATCAGCTTGGAATCGATGATATTCACGCCGAGGTGCTTCCTGCAGACAAATCAGAAATAATAAAGAAATATCAGGCAGCAGGGGATTATGTAATTTTCACTGGAGATGGAATCAACGATACTGTGGCTCTGGAAACAGCCGATGTCGGAATTGCCATGGGTTCGGGCACTGATATCGCAAGGGAGAGTGGAGACATTATACTCCTCAAAAACGATCTCAATGATGTGGTATATGCCAAGATCATAGGCAAAAAAACCATAGGGAAGGTCAAGCAGAACATTGGATGGGCGTTTGGTTACAACACTGCATTAATCCCTGTAGCCGGAGGAGTACTTGTCCCACTGTTTGGCCTGTCGATTTATTCATTTCTGCCAATACTATCAGCACTTGCCATGGGGATGAGTTCCACATCCGTGGTTCTTAATTCACTTCTATTGAGACACAATGTATCAAAACTTATCCAGAAATATGAAAGAGGGGTGATAGTAACTTGAATCAAACGAATGGTATGGTAAACGGAAATTGGTTTGTAAGGAATATGGCCGGATATAAAGTGATTATGCGCGTTATGTTTGGGGTGGTGTGGCTTGCTGATGCATGGCTCAAATGGCAACCCGCATTCTTCAGTGGGTTCGAATCCATGATTCAGAGCTCAATGACTCAGCAACCTTCATGGTTGATGCCGTGGTTTCAGTTTTGGATCAATTTAACGTCCTATGATCCATACCTGTTTGCATTGCTTATTGCTTTATTCGAGACTCTGCTGGCGTTCGCAATACTATTAGGTTTCTTGAGGAAAATAGTCTATTTCCTTGGGGCAATCTTCAGCTTCTTTATGTGGTCCATACCAGAGGGTTTCGGCGGTTTTTACATATACGGTGCGACCGATATAGGCACAAGCATAATTTATGTGCTTGTATTTCTTCTACTTATACTGATAAACGGCGCCTTTGGAACAAGCAAATACAGTCTTGACTACTACATAGAAAAAAAATACAGGAATTGGTCCAAGCTAGCGGAGATTAATCCCGGTGAAAAATAAGAAAAATCACACATATTTTTTAAACCTACAAAGGAAAAAATAATCACTTTGAGAAAGTGTTCTGTGCTGTTCAATGTTCCATTATTGTTGTATCGGGACATCCATTAAAGTGTTAAGAAAATGTAAAAACGATATGATTAGGAGCCTGAGCAGATCTAAAGGTTTCCTTGCTCTATGAATTCCCTTTGTTTACGTTGGTTTACATATTGTAATACACAAATTTAAAGTACGTGTAATTTATAATATAGTATGAAATCGTATACTACCGTATCTGCAAAGATCTCAGAAGAAGAGAGAGAGGAATTAAAGAAACTTGGTCTAAATCCAACGACAATTATTAGAAAGGCGGTGCAGGATGAAATCAGGAAAGCCAGAAATAAAGAATTAATTGAGAAAATGAAAAAGGTCGCGTCCACAATCTCGAAATTAAAGTTAGGTGAAATAATATCAGATATAAGGGAAGACAGAGAAAGATGAATTTACTGGACGCTTCTTCAATTTTTAACCTCTTTCAGAGGGGTAAGTATAGTATACTCATTGCCGGAGCAACGATTCCTCTTGCCAAGTATGAGATAGGTAACATACTTTGGAAGAATTATAAAATTAGAAATAGAATTTCAAAGAAAGAAGCACAGGAAATCGGCAATGTTCTATTTGAATTGATTGATTCAATGGAACAGATCGTGTCATCATCCATTTCTGTATTGAACTTGTCATTAGAGGAGGGTCTGACATTCTACGATTCATCTTATCTCATATCTGCTATTGAATCAGGTTACGAGTTTGTAACTGACGACTTGAAGTTACATAAGATTGCAAGCTCTAAAGTAACGACACGAAAGAGCTCGGACATTTGATGTACCTATTTTTACACATTTTCCTTGTAAGATGATTACGGATGATCGTATTTCTGGCTAGGACAAGACCTGATTAATGATATAAGGGGATATTACCTGAACCCTATACTTTCAATAAGCCTCTATCTTCACACCTTCTATATCTTTAAAATGCTTTATGTTGCGCGTAATTAGAATTTCATTTCTTCTTGCACAGATACCTGCAATCATGGAGTCTTCTGGATCGATTGTTGATCCATTTCTTCTTTTTTGGGCAAAAATTCTTCCAGCTTCTCTTGCAGAATCCTCATCAAAACTTATTATTGACAGACCATTAAGTATTCGAGTTATCTTATTTCTTTCCTGGTCCTTTTTTATACTTAGTTCCACTCCCACAAATAATTCAAAAATTGAAATGGAGGTAACCGCAATAGTACTTCCAGATTTTCCAATTTCCTCTGCTTTTTCGATTGCCTCTTTGTTAGATTTCATTATGTCAACAATGAATGAAGTATCAGCTATCATAATTCATTTAACTCCTTTGTGAGGCTATCTATTCTTTCCTTACTTAGTCTCCTTGATTTTTTAATATTTTTCTCTAAAGACTTTCCCTCCTCTTCTTTTATAATACCCCTTAAATCAAGTATATTCGTCCTATTTGTAAGTCTATATATAACGTCTGTGAAACTCTCATTTCTAGACTTTAGTTCTGATAGCCTCAGATATGCTTCATCAGAGATAGATATGTTTTTACTTCCCATCTAATTCACACACACATATGTGTGTGTTAAGTATAAAGGTTTTTCTTGCATAGTAACCCGTAGCGTCTCATTTTTACCAAAGGATTATCCCCGTTTTTTATATGGGGTTATTCAACTCATGAATGTTGATTGCTGTTAGAATGGACCGGTCGGGATTTGATTAAAGTTTAAAGGGAATACAATGGAATTGAACGTTACTTTTCATATACATTGCTTCTGTGCCCAACTTTCAAAATCATTATTCTAACCATTTCTTTTTGAATGTCAAGAATTACCCTATAATCTCCAATCCTAAGTCTATAATATGGATATCGAACAAGTTTCTCAACGTACCTTTCCGGGTTTTGATGCAATTGTCCAACTTTTTCATGAATTCTCTTTGCAATTGACCTGTCAAGGCTTTTCAACTGCTTAGAAGCCTGAATGGACCATACTATTCTATAATCCATTAGAGGTCAAGGGCCTTCTTCAGCTGTTCGTGAGTAACAAATCTTCCAGATTCGATTTCTTTTCTGGCCTCTTCTATCTCCTTTATGGTCTCTTCATTTAGTTGGCTTAGATCCTCGATCATCCTCTCAATAACCTCTTCATAGGTTTCCCTAGGATGAAGTTTCATGGATAGTAGGGTCTTCTTGGTTTCCTCTCTAATCTGAATAGTAGAAATGGTCATAGATGTCTATAGTGAACAATAGTATAAAGGTTTCCCCCATAGAGTATAATTATTCAACATAATTCTCAAGGATATTGAAAACCTAAAACAACCAATTATGCTTGTGTTGTTGTGAATATAGCAAAATCTAAAATAATCTTGTATGCCATTTAAAAGATATTCTCGGATCCTGATATACGTATAGCGTGGCACGGAGGATCTAGCGCTTTGCAGTTAATAGTCAGAAACTGATCTTGTATATTCTTTTTAGCCAGTTCTGATTCCATGAACTGGTCAGGGATACGCGTTCTTGATCTTGAGGATAAATCCTCGTGGGGCAGCATGCGTCCCCCTTCTTTCATTTAGTACCCGGATGGGATGTTGCAGAATATCTGCGGATAAGAGACAAGTCTGTGGTGAATGGAAGAGATTGGGAGTGAACCTGATTGGTGATGAAATGAAAGTATATGTGGGAATAGATATGGCCAAGGATAAATTCGATTATTGTGCAATGGATGATGCCCTCAATATTTTATGCAGGGGAAGCAATAAGGAGAATAAAAATGAAAGATTCAAGGAACTATCTGATCTGATCAGAACTCTGAAATCTACCAGTACAATGATGAAGATTGGTATGGAAAGCACCGGAATATATCATATTCCGTTATACAACCACCTGAGAACGTATGGATTCCAGGTACGTATTCTCAACGGTCTTGAGGTGAGAGGCATGAAGAAATCACGGATAAGGAAGACAACCAATGATACCATAGATGCGGAATCAATCGCCAGATATCTCATGATAAGGGAAGAAAAGGAAACATTTGCTGTACCTGAGAATTTAATGAATCTCAGGGAGCTGATAACAGCTTACAGTATTGTTACGGATAAGATAAGAACATCAAAAAACAATCTCATAAGAGCAATAGACATGATATTTCCTGGATTATCAAATGCAATTGATATGAATGAGGATACTGTTGATATGTTAAACAAATATGTAACACCCGGAGATTTCATTTCAGCTGATCGGAAAGACATTGAGAAATATGTTTCCAAGAGAAGATATGAGAACATCATGAAGATTTCTTTGGATTCTCCTGCAAATCTCGCTTTGGAAAGATCACCGAGGATGGAGATATCCTCACTGACCAGAATACTGAAAGTATTGATGGAAGAAAAGGAAAGTCTTGAGAAGGCAATGAAATCTGATCCGGTAATTGAAAATCATGTCATAATGAGCATTCCCGGTATAGGTCCAATAACAGGCTCTGTTATTCTTGGAAAGATATGCGACATCAATCGTTTTGAGAATGAATGGAACACTAATACATGCTGATCTCAACGCATCGTACAACATAATAAAAAAGGCGATCCCTTAACTGAAATGGAACGGGATAGAGGGTATGGGGTTATATCCAAGAAGTTTAAGTATCAAACAGATGATAACTTCCAAAGGTGGATGTTAACCATGTTAACAGAAATCGTAACCTAGTGCATCTTGAAATAGAACCGAATAAGGCAAGAGAGGAGGAACAAGATAATGGAAAAAAGTGATTGTCCAGTTGACACTACGGGTAGAAGATGAGTATGAGCGGAAATGAACAGGATTGGTCTCCAGATAGGCCGGGGCTGAAGATTCTCCTTCAGAACTGTTGCAACTCGAATGATATGGACAAAGTTCTAGGTCATAGTGAATTATTCAAGAACCTATATCTGCCGTCCGTGAAGAAGTACATAATCGGAATTCCGATGAAATCCAAAAAAATTATCAACCTCAACGATTGTTGCTTGTCAATTAATGAATCATACAAAGGGTGGGTATAAAGTGCTTTTCCTGAGTAAATCGCAAGATAAACGCAAAAAAGGTGTTGCCATAGTCACTGCCCAATTGCTATTTCACATAGATCCAAATGTGGACCCAACTCAAGAGATAAAGGAGTTTGTCAATATTCTGATTGACAAAAGTGAATTAATTGTAACTGCTTACGGCCGGACCTCAGGAGACGAGGTTGCAAAGTTGATTTTGAAAGAGGGACTGGATACTGAAGAAGTAAAAAGTAGGATTTTGCGCTACAAAAGCAGAAAGAATTTAACCGACAACAAAAATAGTGCTGATCTTAAAAGTGCTCTTTCTGATTATCTGTCCAATTATTGCTACAAGTCAAAAACTTATGATGGATTGGTCGACCAGATTCAGTTTTTTCCAAAGATTGTTTACAAGAATTTGGGTTTGGGATTTGCCATAGACGATGAGAATGTAATAGATATTATGGAAACACTCACGGAAGAAGAAAAAGCAAGTCTTCTTCAAAATGTTAATGCGAGAATTGCCAAGAAGGATAGAGAGTACAGGGTGGGAGAGGAACTCGAAAAATACCTTAACGATGCTGGGTTGAAATATGGAATTGACTGCACTGTTGATGATTTTGTGTGTGTAAACAAGAATTATTTTGGGATCAAGGTTTACATTGGAGAGCGTGGAATCCTTGACTGGTTTGATGGTACATTTGAAGAATTGAAAGCAACCTTGTGGAATGAACTGAAATTAGAGGCTGAGAATAAGGTCACTTGCCCGTTCTGTGGAAAGAAAATAGTAAGATATGTCGCCATGCATAAACTAAAAAACTGTGATTGTGGTGCAACGATTCAAATTATCGACTATTCCTTGACTAGAGGAAACATCATTCACATGAAAAAAGACATCGCCTTTATGAAATTGGATGGAGCTTGATTGCCATCAACATGTTCTTTGAATTGGCAATAGACATGCCAGGCAGGAGAAAAATTATGCAAAGGATAGGAGTTCATTGCATCTCTCTATAAACATAGTTTCCAATTGAAATTGCATTACGGGAAGATCACCTGCCAAAGAATTGCCTCGAGGTCTTCTCTCCACCTTTCAAATATTCCGTGAATTCATCGAAAAGCCACTTCATCGCTCCAAAATTTTTCAGCCACAGTGAGCCAGATGCCTTAATGTAGGAACCTGCTTCGTCGGGCTCACCAGGTGTTATGTAATTGCTGTCTGGAGGAAGGTTAACATCTCTAAGAAACAATACTGGCACATACTTGTTAGACTCAAACGCCTTTCTTAGTGCGCTCTTGGATTCCATAGTTATGCCAGTCGTCAAGTATAGAAGAAGAGCCCCATTATAATCCCATTCAGCACTATCTTCATCATATTGACCTAGGAGCTTTTTTGCCCTTTCATAGTCATTTCTGTACATGTATAAGAGAAGGAGTGAATATCGATTGCCTTGATTATCATTCGGGTTAAGGTCCAGCAACCGTTCATATATTCTTTGAGCATCGTCCAATTTTCCAGAATTCCACAACGCAAACGCAAGACCCTCCTGTGCCCTCATATACTGCCTTGTTTCGATGATCCTCCAGAAATTTCCCTTTTCTCTATGGAATATTTCTTTACCAAGAATCCTTTCGGCGGTATCGACACCCTTACCGTAGAGCTCTATTTTTCGGCTGTTATCTTTTTCCATTTCCGCCAGAATTATGTAAGCGTCAGGGCAATTTTCAGAAATTTCAAGAGCTCGTATTGTCATAATCCGGCGTTCTTCTCCCTTCTTACTGAAAGCTTCATAAGCAAGAAGTTGAGCCCGATCCTCGGCTTTATCCGGGTGAAAGTTTTCTATCATACCGGAGCTTCTTGCCTCACTGTAAAAATCATTGGCTTCCTCGACAGTCTTGAATTTCCGGCCGTTCATGAGCTTGCTCAAGATCCATAGTTCTTTCTCCAAGGCTCTCCTGTCATAGTTGAAAAAATCGAAGTTTTCATTGCCCTTATCCTTTGATTTATGGCTAGTTTTACTCTTCCCTTGATGATAATCTTTTTTGCTCACAGTCATTTTCACCAGACTGATCTGTTACCGTTAGGTTATTTATAGACTTTATCGAATCAAACTCAATACAGCAAGAAAATATGTGAATATACACATAGAATCAACACCTTGAATTTACGCTCGAAATTGTCTTCAAACATATGGGCTTGAAAACTTCTCCCAAATCAAAGAAAATTCAGAATAGACCGGTTGGGATTTGTTTAAATTTTGGCAATCCCGGAGCTTAAATGTAACGGGATAGAGGGCATGGGCATATATCTAAGAAGTTTAAACATCAGACAGATGATAACTTCCAAAGGTGGATGTTAACATGGTTAACGGAAACCGGAACCTAGATATGTCGCTGTACCCAAATAAACAAGGCTTTCCGAGGAGGTTATTCCATTATAGTAACTTTTACTCCAACAAGTTCTGCCGCTTCCGCCTGCTTCCGGTCCGACGTAACAAGCTCTCCTTCGTTTTCGAGAGCGAATTGGATGAACATAACATCATAAACGGTGATTTTGAGCTTTACAGCCAAGACAATGGCATTGATAGCAAGAGAGTATCGTCCGCAATCAAAACCATCGTTCTGAGCGATTCCACAATATCCCTCAGGTCTTCGAGCGCAACTTCATATCTCATGGCTTTCTTCCATAGGGCATTACCTGTTTCCAGCAATGCAAATCCGAGCGTTGTGCCCGATGATGCGAAATCGCCAGCTTTTTCCCAACCCGACTCGTGAGAAACGTACTTAACCAGGATGGATGAGTCAATGACCTGAATCCCTATCATCCCTAATGCTCTTGGATGCGAAACCTGGCTCGGATGGTTTAACTCTTTCTCTTATTATGGCATCGAGTTTCTCTCTTTGCTGTTGAGCGTTGAGATCGTGCGTCATTTTTCTCACGTATTCTTTGAGTTTCTCGGACGGGTTCACACCACTTTCAACGAGCTTTTTGTAATCTTTGTCATCAATACGTATACTAACTACTCTACTCATGTTTATAGATTGTATACAAATATTAAAACCTTTGATCAACCCGAGCGTGGGGAACAAATTTTTTTAACCTTTTCCTGAACAGTTCTATGATTCTTTGTGATTATAACATAAACCCTCTGTCCTATGTATCTTCTTGGAATATCTGCCTTAACGGATGTTCCGATACTATATTCTGGGTCACAAATAGTAAGAGGGGAAACCACAATTAGGAATCTCAATATGGAGTTTATGAATTCTTTTACTTATTCCATATGTGCTTATATATGATATATGTATTAGTACGTTAAAAATGGATAGACACTTACTAAATCTTCTCAGGGAGAGGATGTTGGATAGGGGCTCACTACAGAAACTGCCGGAAAAGTCGCTTCAGGAATCATTCATATTGAATACCTGGGGAACTAATGCAATAGAGGGAAACACCCTTACTCTGGATGAGGTAACCAAGGTAATTGAAAGTGGCTTGACTGTACCTAACCGCCCGGTGAGAGACTTGATGGAAACAATTCAGCATCATAATGCTTTGGTTGAAGTGGTAAGTGGAAGAATATGTGACGTCAACATGAAAAGTGCATTGGATTTGCATGATACACTCTTCCATGGAATCCTTAGGGACGCGGGAAAGTGGAGAATGGTGAATGTAAAGATAACCGGTTCAAAGTATTCCCCTCCAAGCGTAGAAAAGCTCATTTCTCTACTTCAGGAATGGGAGGAGCATTACAAGGTAATGGAAAGGAATCGCGAAGATGTTTTTTCTCAGGCTGCCGAAATGCACTTTGGTTTTGAATCCATCCATCCTTTCTCCGATGGAAATGGAAGAGTCGGCAGGTTACTGCTTAATATACATTTCATCAATCACAACTGGCCACTTATTCAAATTCTACCTCATGATCGGAACTCGTACCTAGATGCTTTAGAGTCTGCCTATCATAATGTTAAGAACAAATTGAGAGAGTTCCTGGAAACAAATATGGCAAGTTCGCTAATATTTATGCTTGACATGGTAGGATCCAACGAGGACAGGCTATTGACCCTGAACGAAGCAAAGAAAGTCTCCGGTACGGAATACTCGACAAAATATCTGGCACTTAGAGTCAAACAGGGAGAACTTCCGGGAATTAGATTAAACAATAAGTGGAAAACAAGTCCCATGGCCATAAGCCTGTATCGCGAAATAAAAGGCAGGTAGTGGTAATTCATAACTCACTCAAAGTCAGATACTTCCAGCTTTGAATGTTCACCCCACATTCTGAAATCATTCTATTTCATTAAGGTATTGTGAGAGGGCTCTCTGATATTCAGACAATAAGCCATGATTTCCTGAAATGATAAAACTTAGAGGAGTCTTGAGAGACTTCTCAAGTTCACCATACCTAAACAGAGCAATACACAGGAACATCAGGGCTGCGGGTTCGTCATTTTCTTTATACATTCGTCTCAGTATATCAACTGCACTTTCATTTTTGCCAGTAACACTCATAGAACTTCCCATCTGAATTTCAGCTTGAGTTTTCATTATTCCTGAAAGTCCCAATCCTATGGTCGTCTGATGTAGGGGAATTGCCGAAGTCTCCTTACCCATGAAATCCAACACGTTTGCGTATTCGAACAAGTACACGGCATTTTCTCGGTATTCCTCAAAAACTTCTTGGAATTTAGCTAGCATCACTTCTGGATTGTCCCGATGTTTCCAAGCTTACTCTATAATCTTATTCAGATCGTACATTCGTCTCAAGTGAGGAAAAAAAGAGAAATTCCTAAATTCCCATGGTATTAGGCACTATGTCCGCTATCTTCTCAAAGAGTTTCTTCTGTTCTTTGGTCAATTCCTGTATAACGATCTCTTTGTCGAATACTTTGCATTTCAGGTTTCGTAATGTGTCAAATGCCATTTCCACTGATCCGATCTCTTTCTGTACCTCCATATATACTATGAGGGAGAGAAATATGATGAACAGGTATCCCCTCAAAGCCTCTTCACTATGAACCCTGAGAGGAAGCAGCGAAAGATCATCCTTGGAGTATGAGTATGCCTTTTCCACAAACTGTCTTGTGTAATATAATGGAATAAGTTGATCTCTCTCAATTGATTGTGAACTCATGACCTGAACAGCGACAACCTTTACCTATTACACTGAAGGTTCCTGATTTTTCCCGTTAAACAACTCTCCATAACCGATCTTTTTCAGTGTATCCGTGGAAGCGGGCATCAGGTTGAGATACCATGTCTTATGCTCTTTCCCGATGAAATGATCCTCAATGTTTTGATTGTTTCTGCTTTTGTTACCTTCACCAACCTAACGCATCCCCCTGACAATTTTCTCTTACCTAGCTGGAGATCCACTGGATTTCACAATTTCTTCCGGGCTTTCCCTCTTAGCTTTGCTTGCAGCATCCTTGATCATCGAAAAATATGGTTAATTGAATGATGTTTTGGGATTTATTTTTCCAGTTTCTTGCTCCAGAATAATGTGTTATTTGACAGAATTAATCACAGAATCAAGCATTTTATCCACTCTTCCTGCGAGTTCCTCCATTCCATTATACTGAGAGAAAAGTTCAACTGCGCTCTGGATTGCCACATGGGTTTTGTCACTTTCCACGTAGATGTAAATCCTCAAGGGCGGAATTATGCCTGCCCTCAGATCATTGTCAAAAACTTCCCTGGCAAGCTTCGGGTTAAAGACTTCCAAGATTTTGTTCCCTTTTATCTCAACTCCAATCTTCTTCAAATTAGCTTGCGCATCTATGATTGAGATGACCTTCAGGCCATTCTCATCCACAGATCTCTCAAGGTGCTCCACCGTTTCTGCGAAACCGAATTTTGAAACTATTTCTTTCACTTTCATTTCTATCACTCCACGCAACACGACATCTTTGTCATATCCCTAGTGAACGACTGTGAAGTCAACTTTATGCCTTCCGCCACAGTGGGAAAAATATGACTGTTATCTATGATATCGTGATATGTATATCCACTTTTGATTGCTATCACACCTTCTATAATAAATTCTGCTGCATAAGGCGCCAGTACATGGACGCCAACGATCTTTCCCGTATTCTCATCAGCTACAATCTTGAACATCCCTATATCTTCCCTCAATATTCTCGCTTTCGGCACTGTATTAAGAGGAAGCACCCGGCTAACTGCCTTTCCAAAGTTCCTGTTGTACTCATCCTCCGTGTAACCAACGGAAGCAAGTTGCGGCTCGGTAAAAATTGCCCATGGCACTTCTTGAAGATTAACCCCTTTCGATGAATGTTGAAAAATATTCGATGCTATAATGGCACCTTCTCTTGCAGCAAGGGTCTCCAACCTGTATCTCTGATCCACCACATCTCCGGCTGCGTAAATCGAGGGATTTCCCGTGGAGAAATCGTCATTCACCTTAATGCCGTTATCTGAATATTGAACACTAGCGTTTTCAAGGGAGAGACCTGCTAGGTTTGGTTTCCTGCCCGATGCGATCAAGATCTCATCCACCTCTATTTCTTCTCTTTTTCCCTTATACCTAGTACTGATGATTTTTTTATTCCCTCTCTGGTAAACTTTCTCAATGTCTCTCTCAATTAAAAATGAAATTCCATCATTCTCCAGAGCCCTTATAAGTTCAATCCCAACTTCCCTTTCAATTCCTCTGGCTATGGTATCGTGTTTCTTTATTATCCTGACACTTGAACCGAGTCTGTGTAAGGCCTGACCAATCTCGAGACCAACAAACCCTCCTCCCAGGATACCAATCTCACCTGGAAGGTCATTGAGGGACCATACATTGTCACTGGTCAAGTAGCCTGTATCTTCAAGCCCTTCAATCTTTGGAATCATGGGACTGGAACCTGTGGCTATGATGAAATTGTATCCTTTTATATCTTCTTCTCCCAACTTGGATATTACTTTCACAGTGTCTCTAGAAATAAAACTCGCCTTTCCTTCATACATCGTTATGTTGGGGTAAAATTTCAGGACATCCTCATACTTACTCTTCCTCTCCTCTTCAACAACTCCCCTGAGAGATTCCATGAGTTTGTCAAAGGCAACGGCAGGATCTGATGGTTTAATTCCAGGATACCTTGGATTCCGCTGTATGTTGGCAACCTTTGAAGCTTCTATTATATATTTTGAAGGGACGCAACCAACATTAACACACGTTCCTCCGATTGGTCCGAAACCTATCATTGCGATGGCTGCTTGGTTAGAAGTAATCTCACTTGCCCTTATTGCGGCAGAGAATGCCGCGGCACCTCTCCCAATGATCACAAGATCATATTCATGTGCCATATTACTCAACTTTTCTCAATTGTGCTTTGTAATGAGATTTTTCTCCAAAGACAGGGGCTTTAACAAGTTTCTCTGCCGAAATTTTAGCATCATCAATCTTTACAATTGCCATCCCATCATTTAATGATATGGATAACACCTCTGCACCCTCCTTTTTCAATCCATCACTTACCGTTCTTATGCAGTCATCGCAAGTCATGCCAAAAACTCTCATTGTTACTTTCTTATCAGTCATATCATCTAATCGCAGAAAAGTATTAAAGCTAAAAAGTAAACTTTTTTTACCTGATTGCATGAAGTTCCTTGGTTATATTGGCTTCAGCAAGAAACAATGACCTGAGTGGACTTGAAAATAAAAGCAAGGCCTGCTAGATTGAAGGCCGTGATTTTACCGTTTGTATTGATTCTCCTCCTCTTAACCTGATTGGAAAGAAATACACAATGATCGTGCTGGGCGTTATAGGGAACAGAGGTAACGGGAAGAATTTTAATGAGATACTCAAAGATATTCATTATTCAAGTTCAAGGATAATCTCCAAGAGGCTGAAGGAGCCTCAGAATTTCCAGTTGATCCAGAGGCATAAAGGAGCAGAAGGTGTTACTTACACACTCTCCGGATTTGGCCATAATGTCAGAGAGAGTTTGTTGCCATTGCTGCATATGGTAGAAAAAACCTCAACGGATTGAGTTCTGAACATGATTGGGTATGGAACTGTCGGGACTTGATTAAAATTTTAAACGAATACCCTGAAATATGATTTTCAGACGAACAATATAGTGCATTTGTGAAGTGGATTGTTTGAACTGTAGTCATGACAGTTTACCGTTAAATGTTTATATGGTATTTGCATTAACATTCATGGTCAAAACCACTATCAACCTGGACGAAGAAATCTACGCTGAAATCGTCAAAGAATCCATAGAAAAGTATGGTAGCACAAAGAATATGTCGAAGATCATTAACCAACGCCTCAGGAACAGGATAAACTCTACAGGGAAACGCAGAGGGCGAATAACCTTCAAGGCAAAAAAGAATCTTTCATCAATGGATGCCGACAATGAGATAAGGGCGGGATGGGAGGAGAGCAGCAAATGACAGTGCTTGTCGACACCAATGTTCTGGTATATGATGCTATAGAGAATTCTCCACGCCATGACAGGGCAAGTGAATTTATCGATAAGTCGGAAGACCCCATAGTGAACTCATTGTCAATTGTCGAGCTTGGTTTTGTACTTCCCAGGTATGGAATAGATAATGAAAGTGTTCGAATTAAGATTGAGGAATTATTGCATAGTGAATATTTCACAGTTTCATGGCTTTCTGGAAAAATGATGGAGGAGGTATCCACCTTCATGGTTGAAAACAAGCTAAGTTTTAGAGATTTCAATGACTGGATAATAGCATATGATGCATATTCGAGAAAAGTACCTTTAGTCACCTTTGACAAAATACTATATAATAAATGCAAAAAACTTGGCATTCAGGTTATTGAGATATAGTTTGATTAATGGTCCGGTCGGGATTTGATTAAAGTTTTGGTTCATCACACTTTTGTATGGGTCATCTCTAAGGAAACTACACAAAAGTTATGGAAATAGCCGATTTTCCAATACATTAACGACTTCACTGATAAAAATATATTCTGGAAGACACACATAGCTCGCTCAAAAATAGAATTGGATATTGTTACCCACATGAAAGTCCAAAGAGCCAATGTTTTAAATAGGAAGCTCCCTGCGTCAGCTGGGGGAGGATGTCACGCGAGTACTGTTAAATACCCTCGAATTAATCTACAGCTTTTCATTTGAGGCATTACTGATCATCCCAAATAAATAGAATTTAAGCCGGACGAGAGTGCTAAATTATGAAGCTTTTCATCTCCAGTGTAAAACTCTTTACATCCAACTTCAACAGCACTTGTAATTTGTAGGGCATCAGCAACATAGATATGATTCCTTATCACAACATCCCAGCTTGCTTCCATTATCCTCTCTGATAGGGTGATTATCCTTATTCTGCTTATCTTCTTAAGCCCTGCAGTCTCATTTGAGAATCTAGTCATAACTTCATCCAACTGTTCCTTCTCAATTCTTTTTTGCCTATATGCTCTATCAAACACTCCGATGACCTCTCCAATATTCCAAACGCTGAATGAAAGAAGTACGTTTCCAAGATAGGCTTCGTGGTATTCTGCACGAATAGATTCTGAGCCGATTTCATAAACATACTTTTTTACTATTGCACTACTGTCAAGATATACGACTTTCTCGATCATCCCTCATGCTCCTTATCAAATCGGTTACTTTGCCACTTGGTTTAATCGGCTCAAAATCTAGAGAAGATTTGCCAGATTTGGAATATTTCATTAAGTATTTGTCTAAATTTAAACACAACTCATTTTCGATCGCATCTTTGAGGATAGAACTTATGTCCTCATCTCTTTGTAACGCGAGATTCTTGAGTTCCATCCAGATCTGTTTATCAATGGATATACTCGTTTTCACTTTCATATAAATTTAAATGGTATACCGGTATATATTTATTTACCATCACAGGTACCCCCTACCCTTATATTATAATGGTTTCCTATTGTGTTTTTAACACATAGAAGCGAGAATTCTCCTTTCACAAGATAGGGGATGAAAGCGAAGTGCTTTGGTATATAAAAGCAATTACTTACACAGCATGTTCAAGGCCTACAAATTCAGAATCTATCCCAATGAAGATCGGAAGGTGCTCATTGAAAAACACATAGGCTCATGCAGATTTGTATGGAATCATTTTCTTGATATGTGTAATTAAAGATATGCAGAAAAAGGCGAAACAATGAGCTAGCATTTATTCCATGAAAGGTTTGCCCGAATATTTTTCTAAGCCAAAAATCAGAATTCAGAAAGTAAGCGCACTTATTATATACGCACATATCATGTCTTCATAGTGATAAGATGACTTGGGAATTTGAGAACAGCATAGTAACAGATGCAAGGAAAGAGTATATTTGGGCTCTCTACAGTAACGTTGAAACCTGGCCCCTTTGGGATCATGGAATTGAAGAAATATCTCTCCATGGAGAATTCAGGGAAGGGGCTTTCGGGAAAATCAAACCGGAGGAACAGGAGGTTCTGACTTACAAAATTACACAGGCTGACCCAAATAAAGGTTTTTCTGATGAGACTGTTATTGAAGGGTTGAATGCGACGATAAAATTCATCCACACCTTTTCTGATTTGCCAGATGGGAAGACGCGACTCACCAATCACGTAACAATCCTATGTCCCGATAAAGAAGAAATAGAAAAAGAAATAGGAGAAGGTATAAGTCTTGGAGTTCCGCAGACAATGGAAAATATTGCTCGAATGGCTAATTTCATTGGAAAAATATGTAAGGATAAATGAGGCTTAAAGTGTATGTCGTCACCACATAAGATGCCTACAAAATTTGAGAAACCACAGGATAGCCCTGGTTTTATACTCTGGCAGGCTACGAATGTCTGGCAACGGAAAATGAGAGTAGCTCTAAAAGATTCAGGGCTAACCCATGTTCAGTTTGTGCTCTTAGCCTCCACCGTATGGTTGAACGATCATGGTGGAGAAACCACACAGGTTGCGATTTCTAGATTTGCACATGCAGATGCAATGATGGTATCAACAGTCCTGCGTTCTCTTGAAGAAAAAGATCTAATTCTGCGGTTAAGAAATTCGGAAGACACTAGAGCTCATTTAGTATCCCCAACAGAAAAAGGGAGAAAGTTGATTGACAAAGCCATAAGAGTGGTTGAGGATGCTGATAACACTTTTTTTGCTGTATTGGGCAATGATATGATCGAATTCACTGAAGCTCTTAGAAAACTGATTTCTTCTAACTGACTTAGGGAATCATCTATTAGCCATGGGGTAAACGCTTATGCTCTTATTTTGGATGTGAGGTTTACAATATGGTCCACAATACGGTCCACAATCAAGTCAGATAAGATTGGAATAAATCCACTCATCAAAGAAACTAAAGTCACAGCTGACAGAGCTTCAAACATAAGGTATGCAAGAGTTGTATCCGCACTCCTTCACAAATCCATTAAAATGGAGAATGGACCGGTCGGGATTTGATTAAAGTTTGAACGAATTTTTAAGATCAGAAACCATAAAGCTATTTTATCGTGAATGTATAAAGGAATAAATAGTGTTTAAACATAAACATATGTTATGTTCAAAACCATCACCATTAAGAAATCAGTTTATGATGAACTAATGGGATTCAAGAAAGAAAAGGAAAGTTTCAGTGAACTTCTGGACAGACTTATTAAATCACAGAGCAGAAAGGATCTACTTTTGTCTCTACGGGGAAGCATGGAATTTGAAAACAAGAATGATCTCCTCATTGACATACAAAAGAAACGGTGGGAGAAAAGAAATTGATTCTCCTGGACACGGATGTAATCATCGAAGTGCTGGATAAGAATTCAGACAAAGGTCAGGTATTCCTGCTTAAAATTATCGAAAGTGAGGAAGAATACTGCACAAGTTCTGTTAACATGCACGAGTTGCTTTACGGTATAGAAAAATACTCCAAGGATTCTCGTTTAGTCCTGCAGATACCGGCACTTGAATACAGTAAAAAAGATAGTGAACTATCTGCCTTTTTAGAATTAAACGCGGAAAGAAAAGGAAAGGCAGTTCCAAGAATGGACGCTATTGTTGCGTCAATAGCAATTAATAACGGCTGCTCACTTTATACCTTAGATAAACATTTTGAAGTTTTTATTGACAATGATCTCAAGTTGTTCAAATAGGGTTAGAATGGACCGGTCGGGATTCGCTTAAAACATTAATGGAATACCATGGGCAACATACCGTCAGCCTATTAAATATTCCTGGAAAAACAGTGCTTTCACTTCGTTAGGTTCTGTCTGCCAGTATTAAATCCAGGCAAACGTCAGGCAAGAAGACATGCACATTTCCGCGACGATGATCTACGGTAAGGGTGTGTGCGTCAGGACCGGTTTGTATTTTCTCTACAAAGTGGAGAGTATTTGTATCAAAGACATCTATTACTCCAGGATCCCCCACCGCAACGTAAAGTCGATCCAAATTCCGGTTCAGCCAGATTACATCCGGTGGTCCTGTCAGAAGCCCGAGAACTTCTGTTGCACCAGTTCCTAAGTTAAGGCCGATTAAGATGCCTTCATCACAGGCGCAATATAGTGTGCCGCTTTTCTTATTCAGTTCGAGCCCATGTGGTCCTCTAGCTGGGATGTTGAACGTTCTGGAAACCTTAGAGAGATCATCAGCCCTAACGGAGACTATTGAAGGTGGATCAGCAACGTTCACAAAGAATGAGTCCGTATCTGCATTATAAAGTGCCCATCGAGTTCTTCCCGGGAGCTCGATCTTTCCTATTACTTTCCCGCTGCTGGTGTCGATAAAGGTCAGAGATGGTGGGGCATTGCTCTTTTCTGCATTGCCAACACCTGCAACCATGAGGATGTTTCTTCCTTCATCAAATGCCATGCCGTTTGGCCTGACCCCCGTAGGGACGCGGAATTTCTCTGTGGCTTTTTTTCCATCTAGAAGGAATACACTTGCAGTATCCTCCCCTCTATTAGAAGTGAATAGGAGTCTTCTTTTCGCTGAAACCCAAACTCCAGCTACTCCCTTATGCCCTGTGAGGGAGTACAGGAATTTCTCAGCACTTAGATCAATGACATCCACTGCATCGTTCGATGGGTGGGCTACGTATAAAAGATCGGACACCTCATCCACGGCAGCATGGTCAAATTCGCCACCATCCAAGTGATGAGGGAGGGGGACACGCTTTACTTCCTTGAGCGCCATTACTACATCTTGCTCCTTTAAATTACGCAGGCTCAGTTGCCGGAGTGCTCGAGTTTTCCGCCTTCCTCTAATCTCCATTTACAGTAGGCATATAATGCATCATACAAAGGAAATTGCAATTTCATGTTCTCATGGTCGTCCTTTGCTATTCTTCTGAATCCGAGAGCTGCTGCTTCGAGGCCTGGTCCCTCTGGCTTTGCATCTGGGGGTTCCGCATCCGCAGATCTTACAATCTTTGCGAGTTCAAGCAGTGCCGGATCTTTGAGAGCGTACTTCTTGATGATGGCATCAAAGCTCACATACTCGTAACCATTTTCTTCATAATGCATCAATTCCGCGCCTGGGGTGTCGAACGGTGTAGCATTATTCTTCTTCGCATACTCCAACACCTCTTTAGCCGGAACAAAAAAGAACTGAGCATCTTTATCGACAAATTTAGAAATCACCCAGGGGCACGCAATCCTATCCACTTTTGCTTTCTCTCTAGTAACCCATTTCATAGTAGTTAACCTACATAGGTAGATTAAAGGTATATATATAAATTTTTCCTTACCCATTTATGCCGAAGAACATCCCACAGGGCATGAAAGTTGGAACTGTCTCACTATGGCTCCTCCTTCTGTTATCCGAAAGGCCAATGTATGGATATGAAATGATAAAGGAACTCGAGAAAAGGTTCTCCGGATTCTGGAGACCAAAGACCGGCACGATATATCCTTCTCTCGAAAAACTAGAACGGGACGGATTTGTCACAAGTAGCGTGGAATTCAAAGATAAGTTACCTGGCCGTAAACATTATGCCTTAGTAGAAAAGGGGAACAAAGAGCTCAGGCGCTCCATGGTTCACTGGACAAAAATGACCGAAGTACTCGAAAACTACCGCGAGATGCACGAGTCAATTGTTAGGCACAGGTCAGATGTGAATAAGAATGAGTTAGCAAGTATTATGGAAAACCTTGGATCAGCTCTAAGGGAGGAAGTAATCGACACATCAAGTATTTTCAAGACTGAAGAGCGTGTAACAATCACTCCCGTGGAACCTTTGAGATTCAAATTCGTTTATGCTAAGGAAAATCAAAAATTGGAGATACACATAGAGATCGAGTGGACCCCAGATGATAAAAGCTAAAAATTAAAATAGATGTCGGTACCGTGATACGATTCCGAGATATGCTCCGGCATCTCAATCTAGATGTGGATGAAAGCCGTATAAATTTTAGACACCAGAAGTGGTCGAAGTTTTGGTGAAATCCGATTGTTTCATTTTTTAGTCTTTATTAAGATGGGGCTGAGTTGAGGTCTCCATAATATATCACACTTCCCTGCATGGAACAGTGGGTCAGCAGAATAGAACAAAAAGGAGTTTCATCGGGATGGACTGGTCGGGATTTGATTAAAGTTTTAAGCGAACACCCTTAGAGATAAAAACTGTATACCACAGGAAGTCTGACAGAATCTGAGCACATGTTTTCGTTTGCATCCATTCATTACTAATATCAAGGATAATTGAAAAGAGAATAGCAAGATCACATCTTACCACAGAGAGAATATCCTTTACCTTACCGGAGATAAAGGCCATATCTGTGAGTTCCTCCATCAATATAGTATTCAGATCAGAATTGTCAAGACCGGTTGAGTTTTTTCCAAAACCGGCGGTTAATTCTTTCCACTCTCCATTATGGAAGTGGTGGTTCAACTGTTCGATGCAGAGGTGTGGTATATGATTAGAGAAAAACGTGAAAGTGGGATGTCTGTAAGCGACATTGACAGAATATGAGGATGCTTTTAAGGTCCCGAGTGAAATGGGATTGAAACATCCGGACAGAACCCTTGTTGGTGCACTACCAAAACTAGACCAAAGTATTCTGGGAATCAGGAAAATGTTATGTTAAGAGTAGTTTCTCTCTGTGTGAATTTGCGAAACCCAAGTTAAAATACAAAAATCGGATACAATTACGTGGTAAACGCAAAGGATTACCCATATTTAGTTAAAAACTACGTTAAATGTATAAATCTAATTTCCGTGTATAGATCAAACGGCAACCTAAACTTAGAGGATGAGGACTGGCTTACACCATCCGAGATTCTTTTGCTAAGGGATACCATAACCGAGGCAAAACATAGTCAGGGTTATGCCCCTCCAAAGAATGAAAAGGTAAAGGGATATCTCGACTACATAGCTTCTGAGACGGATAATGAAGTTTTGGAAGAATCCACTTATATACCATTTTTAAGGATTAACAATTCCAATGCGGATTCTATTGCTTCAAAGATTACCGGAATGATAGGGAAGAAACTGAACGGAGAATCTCTTCAAGCCTTAAAATACAGCATTGATGAATTACTAGCCAACATAATCGAACACTCTAAATACAAAAACTCGTCTATAATGCTCCAGAATTATCCCCTTAAAAAAAGCGTTGAATTTTCATTGATGGATGACGGCATCTCTATCCCTGGAAATTTCAGAACACATGGTATCAGTTTTGAGGGCGACTGTGACAGTCTCGCTAAAGCAATGAATGGTGTATCCACAAAAGACAAAAATGGTGAAAGAGGTTTCGGGCTTCATTCGGTGTTTGAGCTTCTGACAAAGGGTATGCAAGGTGAAGGCATTTTGGTCTCTGGCAGGGGGATATTGAGCAGACGATTTAATGAAGTGTCGGACCCCATCACAGAATTATTCTGTTACGCTAATGATAGTGAGGAGATTACAGTATTCAAGGGATGTTATGTTGCTTTTAATATAAAAACCAACTTGTCTCCAGACTTGTACAGGTATCTCGAGTATTGAAGAAGTAGAGTGAATTCTCAAAGAAAGATGACTAAAAACTTACTGATAAAAACATATAAATGCATAAGTAATAAGTGTATTATGATTTTAAAAGTATCTCAGGTCGTTGGGCCAGATCTTGCTACAAGAAATGGTTGCGACAACTTGTTTAAACAAATACAGCAAATCCAAGATGTGAAGGTAACATTGGACTTCTCTGGCATATCATCTATTAGCCGTTCATTTGCACACGAATATTTTGTGAAAAAGAATATGTCAATAAAAACAGTTTCAGAGACGCATGTCCCACTCTCAGTTAAGCAAATGTTAGAATTTGTTAAGAAAAAGCCATCTAAGAAAAAGCCTGTCGAAAGCAACAAACTGAAAAGTGTAACGATACCATGAATTCGAGGAATTACCTTTTATTCTAGCTTTTCTTTAACTGCTACATGAAAGTGATTATTTCTATAATAATGTAAAAGCTCCTGAAACTATTCATTTTTACTTTATTTGCAAACTCAGAAAAATTCTTAATGGACCGGTCGGGATTTGATTAATGTTTTAAGTGAATACTGAATTTCTAGAATTTGCAGGCAAAACACTTACATCTTTTGCACACATAATTAATAAGGGAGATAATGACTGGAATTCTTACCAGGATCAGGGAAACCAAGGTTCTTAACGTAACCTGTCCTAAGTGTCGTGAGACATTCAGTGTGGAGTTCAACCCTGCCATTGATGGAAGCTTCTGCCACGCGATCAAAAATGACGGGACGAAGATACGCGGTTTGAGCACAATCCATATGAGAAGCGAAAGAAATCTCAAGTGTCCCTACTGCGGGAATAAATTTGTCGAAAAGAGAGAATGGAGGTAACGGATTCCAGTTTAATACATAAAGTCTGTATTCTGCATAAAGTTTAATAAATATTGCTGGCTATTGCTACCTATGGTAACAACAGTTCAGATTGACAACGAACTTAAAGAAAGACTTAACCGCCTGAAAATACATCCGAGAGAATCTTACAATGATTTGATTTCCAGATTAATAGACTCTTACTCTCCTGATGTAGCAAGCAGGGAGTCACTTATTGAGACTCTCGAGATTCTTTCTGATCCGGGAATGATGAGGGGAATTGCTCGAGGGCTCGAAGATATAAAGGCAGGAAGGACAAAGACTCTCGATCAGATCAGCAAGGAGCTTGGCTGATATTGTCTTTTGACATCGTCCTCTCAGCGGAATCAGAGGAGTTTATCACGAAATGTGACAAAGCGGTCAGAAACAGGATTCTTAAATCGCTTCGAAAGCTGGAAGATGAACCTGAGAAAGGGAAGCCGTTGACCTCAATTTTGACGGGCATGTGGAGCCTGAGGATTGGGGACTATAGGGCGATTTATCAGATCAAAAACAATGAGTTGATAATTCTCGTAGTTAAGATCGGTCACAGAAAAAATGTGTATTGATAATTAATGTCTAACGGACCGGTCGAGATTTGCTTAATGTTTTGAGGGAATACCGAAAGGCGGATGGTTAAATCATCTAATCCAGCCAAGAATACGCTTCCGATCTCGTTGCAATCCTCACAACTTTTATTCTGTCTTCATCTAGAAAGTATATCGCTCTGTAATCTCCCACCCTTAGTCGATAATAAATACGGCTTGTTCCTGTTAGCCTCTTGGTGTCCAGTCTGTGTGAATCATTGTACGGAGCCATCGCAAAGATCATTCAGCTTTTCCCTGATCCTGCTCTGCTCCATTTTTTAGCAGAGATTTGAACTCCTTCGCTGCTGTAGTTAAGAGAAGCACCTCATAAGTTGTCAAATGCGATAAACTCCTCAGCATCAGCTATCCTGTCAAGATCATTGAAGAAAACGGCCTTCTTGCTGATCTCGAGGAGGTTTTCTATTATTTCATCATAGGTCTGACCCTTTCTCCCGACTTTCCTGAGTTTCTCTCTGGTCTCTTTAGAAATTTGTATAGTGGTCTGCTCCATGATATATTAATATTATAGCTATATATATAACCGTTATCGACAACTAGGTGTGACATATAATAACGCTCGAGCACATACTTGACAATTGATTATAAAACTACCAAAAATTGCTGGAAAAATTGACTGGACGAGAAATTCATTATGCAGTCAAAATGAATGTCGAAACGACTTGGTGCAAGTAAAGGGCAAGAAAATATATTCTGACTCATTATCTCTGATTCAATGTTCTCCAAGAAAATGGGATTCTTTAGAGAGTTATCTTGGGCAGACCTTGCTGCTTGGTCTGGTGGAGAAATAGCGTCACGAGGAGATAGGTACCAAAAAGAACGGAGGGTTCATGGTCTTGCCCTAACGCCAACAGGTGGTCTGGTAGCTTGGGTTACCGGAGGGCAGAGATATGCAACTTCTGTAGATGTGGTCGAGAACAAGCTTGTGTCTCACTGCAGTTGCCCCTATGGGTATAACTGCAAACATGCGGTGGCAGTTATACTCCAATATGCAGAACAGGTGAAAAATAAGACCCCATTAGAAACGGCAAAGGAAAATGATGAACGCATAATTCTGCTAAATGCGTTAAACCCTGACATACCCACAAATGGATCGCGGATTGCCCGAGAGAACGATGATGCATTAACCGGCAAAATTGGCGTACTGTCTAAAGAAGAGCTCCAATGGCTAATCAGAGAACTAGCTAATATTTATCCAGAAGCACGCAAATTCCTGAGTGATTATTTTCTCATCTCTTCCGGAAATGTCAAAAAGATAGTAGCTGCAACCGAACGCGATATACTTGATCTCAGCGCTGAACCCGCTTGGAAGCATCACTGGGATGATATGCAAAACCTGCCAGATTATTCCGAGGTCAGAAAACGTCTTGAAATGCTACTATCGACTGGACACGCCGATGAAGTCCTTCGTCTTGGAGAACAGCTGTTAGAGCATGGCAGTCAGCAAGTGGAAGAGAGCGATGATGAAGGAGAAACTGGAGAAGAGGTTGCTACCTGCATGGACGTAGTTTTTAGAGCTCTCCCCCTCTCAAGCTTGGACATGAAGAGCAGGATGGTTTGGGCCATAGATGCAGAACTCAAGGACGAGTTTGACATTACCCGTGGATCTGAAGTATTTTGGCAGTGCCATTTTGAGACCTCAGATTGGAGCCTACTGGCGGATTCGCTGATAGAACGGTTGGATGATAGTTTACCCACGGACTCGGGTTCTTTCTCATCATCTTACAAGAGAGATAGGTTTACTGACTGGATAGTTAAAGCACTGGAGGAGTCAGGGAGGAATGATGAATGCCTCTCTCTATGCAGAAAAGAAACTGAGAAAACGCACAGCTATGTGCGCGTTGTGAGAAAGCTGTTGGATGAGGGTTTGCTTGACGAAGCAGAAACTTGGATTCGCAAGGGAATAACCACAACGGCTGACTCATTTCCTGGCACTGCTGCTGAACTCCGCAAAATCTTATTGGAAATGAGGAAAAGGGCGTCGGACTGGTCCGGTGTTTCTGCGCTAATCGTCGAAGAGTACATATATTCACCGAGAGTCGAAACTTACAAGGAGCTGGAAAGAGCCTGTCAGAACGCGGGCGTATGGCCTGAAGTTAGAAAACACATTCTGAATTTCCTCGAAACGGGCGTTTCCCCTGATGGTGAAGCTCATACCAAAGGTAAAAAGGGACCCGATATATGGCCTCTGCCACAGACAGGACTTAGTGAGCGCTCCAATAGTTTCACGAGGCATTTTCCTATTGATGAGGAACTAATTGATGTAGCAATTTATGAAAGAAAGCCGGCCGAAGTTCTGCGATTGTATGATCATTATCTGACGAAAGGCGCGGAAAAAATGTATGGGTTTGATTGGCGCAGTCCCATTGAACTGAAAGTCTCGAGTGCTATTTTCAGAGATTTTCCTGACAGGGCTATCCCAATCTGGAAACGTGTTGTCGAAGAGGAGATTGCAATAACCAATGCACGTGCTTATGAGCGAGCAGTTTCCCATATCTCAGAGTTTGGGAAATTAATGGATGAAGTTGGAAGAATGTCTGAATGGGTTTCATATGTTTCTCAGTTGAGAGCAGATAATAAGAGAAGGCCGCGTTTCTTATCAACACTTGACAGGATAAACCGAAAGAAGATAATGGAACCTTAGGCTCGTCAGCTCATGGAGCGTTTAATTGGTTAATGCGAGATAATCCTGTTTCCTACTGTTAAAATTTATGGACCGGTCGGGATTTGATTAAAGTTTTAAGCGAATACGATGGTAAATCTATGATAAGACACAATAAACTGGCTTTACTGGGTTACCCATTGAATCTTTCCAGACGGTATTTATTTTTTATATTTTTCAATAAATTCTTCTGA
>JAJZJZ010000109.1 GCA_021809755.1 Thermoplasmata archaeon | reverse complement strand
AAAATGATCAAACCAATGTGGAAAAAATAGGCCTAAAATCTGTGCGTCCCCAACTCATTGTTAAGGGGACTCTTGAAAATGTCCTGAAATCCATAGATGTATTCGCTTCAAAAAATAGGGAACGTCTTGAGGTAAAGAAAGGAATACTTACAATGGAGATTCAGGAAAAAATAAGCCCTAACGATGTAATTGATGCTGTTTCTCAATTTAACGATCTCTTTTTGATAAGAACGCCTATAATAAAGGCACAGGAGAGTGAAAAACACAATGTATCAGCAATGACAGATTCTCTTAAGGATATGTTCCTTGAATATTTTGCAGACGATAAAAACATTGGTAAAACAGCCTATGAGATATATCGTGATATCATGGACAATGAACCAGAGGTTGCAGTTAAAAGTATTGAAAAAAGGCTGGGAATAGAGGGAACATTATGATTATCAGAACCCTCAGCATGGAATCCTTTCTTTCGCATAGTGAAACTTCAATAGACTTTGACAGTGGGGTAAATATCATAGTTGGAAAGAATGGTGCGGGAAAATCCTCCATATTTGAAGCAATAAAGTTTGCGCTGTTTGGAATGCAGAGGAGCAACAGGGATCTCTTACAATATGGTAAGAAACATGGCAGAGTGAAACTTACATTCAATCTAGAAGGAAATACATATTATGTGGAAAGAACGCTTGAAAGGAGCGGCAACAGGATTGAAACAAAGGGTGCAGTGATCACATTGGGAGATCGGATAGAAGCAGAAGGAGTAACTGCAGTTAATCAGTATATTACTAAGATTATCGGTGTTTCCGATGAGGTTTTTATGAATTCAGTTTTCATAGAACAGGGTCAGATAGACTCTCTTATCACAAAGCAAAAGAGTAAAAGACTTGACCTTTTCAATGAGATTCTGGGCCTTCATAACCTTCAAAAGGTTTATGAAAGGCTTAATGAAATGAAGAAGGGAATGGAATCTGATATAGAAGGTTTAGAGCCTGTGGAGGCAATCTATAATTCAGAAAAGCTGAGGATTGATGAACTAAATCAGTCAATTGAGAATTTTACAAGCATGGAAAAGGATGAAGACGAAAAGTTAGATGTTGTTAAAAAATCAATGGAAAGTCTTGAAAAGCAGCAAATTGAATACAATGGGGAACGTGTAAAAAAAGCAGCATTGGATGCTGAAATTACAGGATTACAAAATTCGCAAAACCAAATTCAGAAGGCCATAGAAGATTTATCAAACCAGATTGAAGAAGATACTGAACAAGAAAGGAGGTTGAAGGCTCTTGAGGATGATAAAAGATATAAATTCAGATCACTCATACAAAAGTATTTTCAGAACAAGCAGCGGATCGAGCAATTGCAGCTCGATGTCAAGGATCTATTAGGACGCATAGATTTAGCAAGACAGCGCAGGGATCAAATGCTTGTTCTTAAACCATATTTTGATGAGTACGAGAAATTGTCTGAAGAAACATACCGTCAAGCAACATGGATTAAACAAAACAATAAAAACTTCTTGGATTTTTCAAGTAAGAACGACTTTATTAAAAAAAAGGAAATCGAATATTCCACATCATTTAAAAGATTGAATGATTTTATTGGGACTATAAAACAAAAGTTATCAATTGACAATCCAAATTTGGATAAAATCAACAATATGAGAAAATTCACAGCAGAAGAGCTTGAAAGGATAGTGCAGGAAAGATCCAATGCAAAAAGCCTGATTGATTCATCAAAGGAGAAAATTGCGGAAATAGATGAGAACGTTATTATGCTCAGCGATAGAAGACAGTGCCCTGTTTGCAAGCAGGATCTCAGCGAAACACACAGGAAAGAAATTAAGGATCAATACGAATCAGAAAGAAATGAGCTTATCTCTGGAATAGAGAGTTCAGAGCGATTTATCAAGGCAGCAGATATTAAAATGACAAAACTTCGGAGCCAACTTGATTTCATCAACAATGAAGTTATGGGGGAATTTTCAACTCTCATAAAAAGTGAGTCAGAACTCAGAGGATATTTAGATCAACTTAAGGTGGAAATTGCCACCTACAAAGACTTTGAAACAGAATATAAAAAAGCGGAATTATCACTTGAAACAGCAACGAAACGCCTCAAGGGGATAGAATCTCAGTGGAATGAATATAAACGACTTAAGGCCGTAGACGATTCAGTAAATTTGTCTGAATTTGAGAAGAAACATAAAGATCAATGGGCAATATTATCCTTACTGGAACAGGAAAATAAAGACATAGAACATGAAATGGGATTTATCCCCATAGACTCAAACATCCTTGATGCGGAATCAATTGAAAAGAATATAAATGTACTTAGGAAAAAAGTAGACGGCATAGATCTAAAGAGGAGACTTCTGGAGGATAAGAGAATTGAATTATCCAAACTTAAAGGCGATTTAGAAGGAAAATATGGAGAGCGAACAGTAATACTTCAAAAGCTTGAATCTTTGAAGGAAGTTGAAAAGAATCTAGAAATACAGAGAACAAATTTGGATTCCTTAAATAAGAAAATAATTGGATTGCAACAAAAAATAGTTTCTGCTCGTGAGGAACTTAAAAGGTTGGAAGCAGATCTGAATAAAATACAGGATGATATTTCAAAGCTTCATTCTATTAGAAAGGCCCATGTTGTTATGGAAAAGCTCATACCCGCATTCAGAAGAGATGGATTACCGAAACTTATACGTGTGAGATCCTCTCAATTTATTACAGATATGACAACAGAGCTCATGACCCATTTTAACCTCTCTGTGGAAGGGGTAAAAGTTACTGAAGATCTTGATATTGAAGTATATCAGAATGGGTCGGTAAAAGATCTTCAGCAGTTAAGCGGTGGAGAGAGGACAGCGGTTGCAATAGCATTGCGTATGTCAATGGCAAAATATCTTCTTTCCAGTATAAGCGTCATGCTGATGGATGAGCCGACGAATTTTCTCGATGAAGAAAGGAGGAACGACCTTAAGGAAATCATCACATATTCATTGAGGGATGAGGGTATAATACCACAATTGATTGTGATAACTCACCATTCGGAGCTTAACAGTGCAGCGGATATTTCCTATACAGTTGAAAGCAAAAATGGTATATCTCAAATTATACCGACGTGAAATCCTTATCTTAAAGCAAATTTAGAAAAAAACCTCACTGCATGAGGAATAGAAAATCAGGAAACGATATAAGAAAATGGAAAAGACGCCTGACAAATCAAATAGTTTGAGTTTGTTAAGTATAAATAAGCAATAATCAGCACAGAAGATATTTTATGCTAAAATATATCTCAAGATTGAAGAAAATTGGAAAAAGATACTCTGAGCGTGGTTATTCCAACTATGAATGAAGAAAAAACAATCGGTGAAGTCATTGACAGTCTCAGGTATCTATCTCCCATGGAAATTATAGTGGTTGATACAGATTCCAAGGACAGGACAAGAGAGATTGCGAAGGAAAAGGGGGCAAAGGTGATCCAGGAACCGCGAAGAGGATATGGGGTGGCCTATAAAACAGGAATATCCCATTGTAAAGGTGATCTCATATTGTGCCTTGATGGGGATGGAACATATCCTTCGGAAATAGCTGGTACACTAATAGAATTGTTAAGGATAAATGACGTTGATTTTGTGTCATGTGATAGAATGACTTTGAGGAACCAGAATTCTTATACTAACCTGCATTTTATAGGAAACAGTGTCCTAAACTTAGCCATATTCTTATTCTATGGATTTAGAATAATAGATTCTCAAAGTGGTATGTGGCTTTTCAGAAATAATATTTTCAAAAAAATGGTCAGATTGAGTGATGGTATGTCATTTTCACAGGACATAAAAATAGAGGCATTCATTCATGGAACCATTATAGAGGTTCCAATCAGGTATGGAGTTAGAATGACAAAGCCAAAACTTAATACATGGCATGACGGTTTCGCAAATCTATTCGCAATATTTACAAGTATGGTCAACAGAAGATAAGTATCTTATTTATCGATCCTGAAGACTCAGAATGAAGCTTTGATCTTTCTGCGATCAATTGTAATTCCCTTGGGAGTTATTGCATAGAGGGTTTTCGAAAGTGCAGCATAATCGCCTCCAACATCCTTTCCCATACCTTTTATTTCTTCGATTATCTTCCGCATGTTCAGGTCATCTCTTTGGGCATAACTGCAGTCCAGAATGATGATGTCACCATTGTAAAGATAATCAGCTATTTTACGCACATCTTCAAACTTGGATATTTCAGCCACTCTAAGTGCATTCTTTTCCTGTTCCTCTTCCTCGAAGAATTTGTATTCTGCCAGATCAAGAAACTTAACAGGGCCGTCTTCTTCTGAATTTTTTCTACCTCTTGGTCTTAAAATTGGCATGACAGGTTTTTACCTCCATATATTTTGTCTATGAAAGATATGATCAGATTAGCAATAAATTTATTGCTATTTTCAAAAGCTAAATTAAATCTTGGGATCATATCATCTTTTATTATGAGAACTTTCATTTGCCACACCATGGAGACCTAACCAACAATAGGGTTAGTGCGTTTAGTATAGTGTTGTCGTAAATTCAAAGAACAATTATTCCTTTTACCCCAGGAACTTTTTTCATAAGGGGAACTGCATCTCCTGGCAACGGGGAATCTGTAACAATTCTTGCTCTTGGGGAATCTGAAATTATTGGGTCATCCACCATTACCTGTCTTATTCCTATGTTGTAATCAGCAATTATCTTTACTATACCTGAAATGATACCAGGTCTAGAAGGATCCTCTGGGATTACTTCAATTACTCCTAGGCGAAGTATCTTTGACGATAACTGTCCCATATCGGCTATTGGTCTCATCTCCTTGAAAAAGTTCAGCAGCTCCTTATCAGCAAATATCTTGTTTACCACGCTCTGCACGACTCTTCTGTCAACTCCAATGGCCAGAGCAATTGCATTTGGCCTTACTTCAATGTTTGCGCAAAAAACTGAAGGCTCTTCGGGAAACTTTTCGTTAACAGAAAGCCCATATGTCACGAAATATCTGACTACCTTCATCTGTGAAGGATTCTTTCCAAATTTGGTTGTAATTTGATCCCACATCTAGCGATATATGTATTCTGAGTTAAATAACTTAGTGCATTTTTTGATACCATCGGTAAAACCACATTATAAACCTTCATATTTAAT
>JAJZJZ010000108.1 GCA_021809755.1 Thermoplasmata archaeon | reverse complement strand
ATACTTTCAATAGGTAATTTATCGTGTGCTTCAGTTATACTTGCAATAAAATCATCCACCGATTTATAAAATGATTTTATTCTCTTTAGCGATTCTTCCTCTCTAAGATTGGCAATTTGTTTTTGTATGCTATCCAATTCCTCTTTTCCATTTGAAATCTTTGAGTCAAGGGAATCATATTCTTTGGTAGTTTCCTGAAGTGTTTTTTTCAGATCAATTATATTCTGTTGCAGATCAAATCGCTCTTTCTTCAACGATTCTAAATCTTCCTTTACTTCTGATATTTTAAATATTTCTTTTAGATTTTCTGCAACCATTTCAAGATATATCGGGTTTGACGGGTCACATAACTCTTTAATGAAATCCCTGTTGTTTTTATATTTGTTGAAAATAAACTTTGAGGCTGTAGGATTCTTTCTAAGATATGTGTAAAGTTCATCATTTGTTACTGTGTTAGTAAATAAAAAAGATGGCGTTTCTTCTTTTCGAGTTATAATGTTATTTGATATACCCTCGCTCTCAGTCTTTTCTAAACTTACTTTATATGTGTTTATGGCTGAGTGAATGATTATATTCTTTTTTATTCTCCAATTAATTGAAAGATTATTTATAAATTCAATATCGTCTTTAGTATATTTCACCCCGAGTTGTTCATTAAATTTTTCATTGTCAGACGGTATTATAAATTTATTATCAGAAAACATTTAGTCTCTAAAAGATAATATAAATGAGTTAAATAAATTTTCTATATTTATATCATATTTATATCTCCCATATATCCACCTTTGATATATTCTAAAATCCTTGAATTAAAAGAAATTAATTGCTTTTGAAATTAAAATATATCAAAATATCATGAATTTATTATTCAAAAAAAAATTGCCTTATAGATATATCTAATAATGCGAAGCCCCATATAGAATCAGTATTTGGATTTCCAAACTCTGATACTGCAAAATCTATGGGATATTCCTATTTCGCCAAAACTCAAAAAATAAATTGATTTAATCCTATTTTGTTTATTCAGAGTCTAATACTTAGACTCTGATAACTTTTTATTCCAGAATCTTATATCTTTGTATGGACACACAATGGAAATATATGTTGTTAAAACAACAAAAAGCACAGGTTATACGGATACTAAGGCCTAATGAAGCACATGCATTAATTGATGCGATCAGAATTGAAGATGAACCAAACTGGACTAAAAGCAGGGATACACCTAACCTCAGGGAATCAGGAATATCTACTTCAGACCTTAAGATATGGATGAAATTCTTTTTATATTCAGGGACTCGTTTTTCCGAGGCAATGATTATTCATGATTATAGAGATCCAGATGGAAAAACACTTTATCAAAACAATGGAACATTATGGATGCCTCGATACAAAGGAAAACAGAAAAGAAGCTTCCAGACAAGAACAATATACTTCTCGTATAAGGGAAGAGAAATACTCCAGGATTTCTTTGAGAATATCCCCTCACTTCCTTCTAAAACACCGGAAGAAACAAAAGGAACACTTACATCCATATCAGAAATATTACATCAAGCTGGTAGAAGAATAGGATTACCGGAAAAGACACTTTCAGTTTCCATAGAGAAAACCATGAAAGATAAATCGGGATTACCTGTAAAAGAAATGTATGAAACAAAAAGTTTTACAATGAATCCAGATGGGACATACTCCAAGTTAATGAAAGAGAGAATAATAAAAGAATTTTATGAAAAATCTTTTACAACAAATGGTTGTGCCTTCAGAACCTTCAGGAAGACGTGGGAATCGTGGCTTACATCCTTTTATGACAACGCTCTGATGCGAGATAAGATACTGAGCTCTCAGGGACATAAGAAAGAGACCGCGATCAATCATTATGTCGAAATATCCTTCGATAAAGAGGATCTCGAAAGTATAGCCAAAGAAGTGGAAGGATACGCTATTTTAGAGTAATTTTTTTGAAGCATACAAGTGCAATTACATACACCAGACCGAACCTCGCCTGACCTTACCACACAGCACCTAACCTTGCCAAACCGAACCCCACCCTACCATACCAAGAATCACCAAACCTTACCTTACCGTACCTTGCCTTACCAAACCTCACCTTACCACACCTTACCTGACCTGGAATCACCAAACCTTGCCTCACCACACCTTACCCTACCATACAGCACCCTGCCGAGAATCATCAAGCCATGCTCTACCTCACCAAACCTCACCCGACTGCACCTTACACTGGCCGACCAAGAATCGTCGAACCATACCCCACCTTAACCTCACCACACCTCGTCAAACCAAACCCCACTTGACCACACCTAACCTCACCAAGAATCACCAAACCTTACCCTACCATACCACACCGCACTACACCAAACCATACCGGACTGAACCCTACCATACCAGGAATCGCCATACCATAAAATTAAAAATTAGGATTTAAAATTATTTGAATTAAGAGTTTTACCACAATTAGGACAGGTAAATCGGAGATTCTTTCCATGTCTATCCCATTCATATCCACATCTACTGCATTTTACTTTCATGCAATTCCCTCTTATTGATTCCATCTTCAAGTAATGAAATAAGTTCCTCTAAAGAATCTCGCAATGATATGTTTGAGTAATCAATCCATTCATTCTTCGCCATCTTTATAAGTTCAGCAATTAATCTCTCTGTGTTATCTGTTGTAAGGATTTTCTGTTCATTGTAAAACTCATCCTTGTCAATTATGTTAAGATTTTCTATTGCTTTCAATGGACCTCTCAATACAGCGTTATCTCCACCTATCAGAGGAACTATACGAGTCGCTATATTGCGTTCTATGGTAGTAGCTTCCATCATAACTATCTTAGATATTTCTGATATCTCAAAATTGTATGATTTAAGCTTAGCTATGGCTTCAAGTTTTTCTGAATATGCCAATGGTTTACCATTGATTACATTCCTTTTCACAGCTTCTATATATATGTCCTCGCGCTTCTTTACAGGGATGACAGTGCAGTCATCATATTTCATTCCCAACTTCAGCTTAGATTGTAACCTATGAGCGCCATCTACTAGGTAAAGTCTGTTCTTCCATCTGGCAACCACTATGTTTGGAAACTTCGATCCAACTTTCATGGCTTCTGTGTAAGAAAGAATTACATGCCAATCTATCTGATACCTTGGATAGAGATCAGGATCAATTGTTATCGATTCTAAATTAACTTTCATCTGTATTCCTCAAAGTTTGTAACCCTAAAAGTTCCAAATACTCCCATATGTTCAGGTCTGAAATCAAGCAACCCAACACGCTGACCTGCGAACTCAAGAACCTCCTTAATTATGGATGGATCAGCTATCCTTTCATAGTTTATCAGAAATTCAGCATTCCATACCTTTACCCATGGTCTATCTCTTATAACACGGGCCTTTTGAACAACCACGGGTCTCGCATCTACATCGTATTCAGTTATGAGTTTACCATCACCATCAATCAGTGGTATTTCATTTGGTAAAATCCTAACAGATCCTGCGATGTATCTCTTTGCAGATGTCTTTTTTCCGCCCTCATCCATTCTAAATGAACCTGCTGCATTTACCATTGACATGTGCAATGCAACCGATGGTACGAATAGTCCTCCGGTTTTCGCAGATCTGTATGCTTTTGCTTCGAGACATTCATCGCATCTTGTTCCATATGCCACACCATGTGGGCAAGTAGATTTCTTTGAACTTGGCTTCAATGTCATGCTTAATGCATTATGCATTAAAAGTCCTGGTTCCACACTAGCTATTCTCACTTTCAGGGTTTTCCCAAAGGTAAACCCTGTTTCCATTTCAACACTTTGCTGTGTCATAGTAGTAGTATTAGTAGTAGTGTATTTAAAAGTTATCTACACTGTGATACAATATAGATCTGATCATAGAAGAAACAAATTTTAATTTAAACCTTCTTTTCTTACAACTTTCATTATCATAAGATATTAACCTTGTTTAGTTGATAAATTATATTACAGGAAAACAGAAAGGTCTTTAAATCTTTTATAAATTAATGGTGAATAAAAATATTTAAGGAAAACTGAATGTTATGGAAGAATTATCAGAAACATTTTTTACAGAAAACCAAATCTATAACCTGAGTGTATTTCTCACCAGATCGAATTGGTTTTTTACACATATCACAAAATATATTACAGCTTTGAATCCATTGTTCTATCATGTTAAATGCTTCTTCTATATTTTCCCAATCCCAGTTAGATAATTTTCCAGTTTCAAATTGATCACAGTTATAATCAATACGAAACTGTCCGTTATCAAAAAGAGTTATGGGATAATTATGTATTTTTCTTTCCGCTAACACGTTAAACATTTTCAGTCCTCTATTCCAATGCCATTTCTGTATAACATAGCATCACCATACATCAGTCTGATAACCTGATCTGGTGTTAAAGAAATGACATCTTTTGGATTTACTTTTTTAGCATACTGGTTCATTTTATCCCAGGTTTCCTGGGATATTCTAATAGTTCTTGCCATCATTAGCCCTCTGTATCATCTGGTCTAATTCAATTAAAGATGGTATATCTCCTCCTATGTATTCCCAAAGGTCTTCTGGGATTTCCTTTTCCATTTCCTTTAGAAAACTTTCCAAGGGCTCATAGAAGTTAAATGTTGCTTTACTCAGTTTGTTCCAGATTCTTTCCGGAACAATTTTCTGAACTTCTTCCATAGATTCAGTGAACCCTTTCTCACTTCCTTTTTGCATAGCTCTCATCGTCCAAGACACTGCAAATGCCTTGAGAAGATTTTGCTTTCTTTCTTGCTTTCTTTTTTCTTCTTCGTTCATGTTATTCACTATCACTATATCACATAGTGATATATAAATTTTCTTTGATTAATTTTAGTGATTTTTCGTGTATTTTAGGTATTTACAAAAATTATTGAGATATTTTTTCTATAAGGTTAGCTTTGATTCCCAATAAAATTCTGTTTATTTCGTGGAATACAAGATTCTTTGTCTAGAGCAATTACTTAATCGTTCAGAATCTTGTAAAATGTGTATGATTTACTCTATATCTATGTCTGATTCATAATAGTAAATGTATGGATCGATTTTATAAATTGTAACGCTGCCTTTGTTTACTTTTTCCTTTGAGAGTATGTAAAATGTTGTTCCATTTTTTGTTCTGACCTCGAAGATAATATAACCAAATAAGGCTAAGAAAGGATTAAAC
>JAJZJZ010000107.1 GCA_021809755.1 Thermoplasmata archaeon | reverse complement strand
TTGTGAAGTATAGCTCTTAGTGTAACCTTCTTTTGCTCCTCGTTTATCTCGTACCACACTCTGAAAGGGCCTATTCTGAGTTGCCACAATCCATGAAGCTTGCCTCTCAATGGTTTTCCAGACTGCGGCTCCTGTTCCAGTCTTTCCGCCATGTGTTGGAGCCACTCCTTCTTGTCCTTATGGTTCTTGGAGAACTCCTTCTCGAAGGATTCCGTGGATTCTACGATGTAGCTCATGAATACCTACCATAATTCATTCAATTTTTTGCGTTTCATATCTTCTCTACACTCTCGAAAGACCTGATAATTTCCTCCAATTTCTTTAATGTCTTTACCTCTCTATTATTCTTAAAAATGCCCTCAGGAACTTTAAGATATGTCCATTTATTGCCAGTTAGTTTAGTTGAATCCTCGCACCATTCCCTAGCTCTCTTGTCCTTGTTCTTTACGTCGACTGACTCCTCTCCTTTTGTTTCAAGAAGATAATTTTCTGAGTCACAAATAACAACAAAATCTGGCAGATAGTAAGATAGTCCTTTCTTCTCGTTAACATACTCCAGATAGAAGTTTAGGTTACTGTCATTTTTTATGTATTTCGTGACATCTGAGGCATCATCATCCAGAAACTTGCAAAAGTCATACTCGAAATTATTGGCAACCGGCACTAGGTTAAGAATACATTTCTTAGGTGTATAGATTTTCTTTCTTGTCAACGATGGTCTGATGTCCTTTACCTCTCTTGGCTCTGACTGGAGTTTTACCTCACTTGAGAGGATTGTCAGTTTGTTTATTACCTTCACAAAAAGCTCGGTAAGGAAATCAACCACCTTCGGTTCACTCAGAGCTTGAAGAAATCTATAGTCGTCCTTGACTTTCTGAGTTAGAACAGATGTAAAGATGCTATTGGAAATATATGAGTCGAGTTTTCCAACAAGCTCACTATTTCGTGATGGAATCTTGCATGTCCTAAGAATGATATTCGCTAAATAGGAAATAACTGATGGATAATTTTCAGGTATCGGTTGTTCCCATCGATCTCTCCATCTCTCTTTCTTGGTTAACGCATCCCATCCTACTGCTGACTTGATATTGGTATACGTTTCTAAATCCAGGTCGAACTTACCTTGCGGAAGCGTAGAAATATCGATTTCATTGAATGACCTGTTTTCTCTCTTATATTTTGGAGATAGAACCGGGATCTGAAAGTTTAACTCTGCTTTTCTTAGGGTATCAGGAAAAACATTGGTAACAGTTGGCAAGTTCTTTTCTTTGTACCTCTTTATATCGACTCCCTGTTTTTTCATCTCTTCGTCTATATAGTCAACAAATGCCTTTGTGCCGAAAACATCAACCGTCTCTTCGTAGCCTGATTCAGGACCGAACATCAGTCTAAGCCCACGTCCAAGTGCCTGTTCCGGTAGAATTTCTGCTTTAGAAGTAAATGGCCTTAATCCCACTATAACACACACATTCTTAACGTCCCATCCTTCTCTCAGCATCAAGACACTCACAATTGCCCTGTACTTGTGCGATGTATCTATCTCCCTTGTCTCCTGCTTAAGCTTTTGCCATTCCTTGTCGCTTATATCACCTTTCAAGTTTGTGTGAATGATCAGTGTCTTGCCTTTAAATTCGTTCTTAGTTTGCAAATAATTGTTGATATCTTCAGCCTCTGAAGTCTTGGTTGCCATGAAAAATATTATTGGATGCTTCTTGACCTTATCCATAACTTTGTTATAATACGACCATCTCCTACAACCAGCTTCTATATAATCTCTATAGATCACATCTGCTCTATCCGACGGTGTTTCATGTGGATTTTCAACTTCTCCTATGATGGGGGACTTCACAATTCCAGACCTTATGGCATCTGCCAGCGGAAAGTCCGTTATGACCCACTCAAATATACTTCCAGAATCCTGTCTCTTTGGCGTAGCGGTAAAATCTAACTGGAATGCCAATCCCTTGTACTTTTTCTTAAGAAGTTCATTACAGGTCAAAATGAACTGATTCCAAATGATGTCTTTGTCCCATACGTGGTGTGCCTCGTCGTTGATTATACCTAAACTGCTTAGAGACTTAATTTCATCCACAATTTGATCATAATATCTTACACTGTCGGATGGTTTCTTACCTACTATCTCCTGTATGGGATTAACAGGAGCGTTGTCTCTTTCATAGATTCTCTGAACATTTGTCAGAAAAAGTCTACCTTTAGTGCTTCTGGCCGGGATGAAATCCTCCGTTACAGATTCAAATTCCCAAAGATGTTGAAATTCGTCTGGTATCATTACACCTGAATTGAATATCTCAGAATCCGAAAAATCCTCCTTCAATCTCTCATACACTGCGATGTTAGGAGCAATGATAAGAAAATTTCTTGGCATTTCCTCATTATTTTCGATTATGTTGTTAAAATAAGACCATACAACTGCCAGTGCCATGACGTACGTTTTTCCTGATCCAGTGGCCATTTTAAAGCAATATTTAGGGAACAGATCCTCGTGCGGATTATACGCTATTTTCTTGGTGCTGTCATAGCTTAAGATTAGGTCACTCATTTTCCGAAACTTTTTCACTTCATACAAATAGATTAGTGTTTCAATTGCCTCCTGCTGAGCAAAGTAGTACCTAAATTTGTCATCGCTGAGCTTATGTTCATCATCGAACCAGAATTGTAATAGTCGCTTAGTAGTCTCAGAAGTGCCGGTGTAACCTGAGTTTCTCCAGTTTCTAACCTCGCCTCGTAGGACTTCTACGAGGGGTGCTGTTGTCTGTACTCTTGTTTCTGGTTCTTCGAAAGGATTCATACCAACGTTACCTCTTTTATTGTTGTGGTATCGTTTCCAAAAACGTCTATTACTTTGATCATTATTTTATAAGTTCCAGGTGAATCGTAATGATGGTCTATTGATTGTAATTGTAAATTCTTCTTCTTCTTTGTCCTGAACTCTTGCCACTCATTATGAAAAGTATCATCCCTGTAATTCCAGTCCACGCTCCAATAATCTATGAAATCGCTCCACTTTAGGATTTTGTCTCTTAGCTCTTCCGGTATAGACTCCGGGTTTGGTATTATGAAATTTTCAAGGTTAACCTTTACTTTTCTTTCTGAAGCTATTATTTTAGCCTCAAGGAATGCGTGTTCGTAGAAATCAACATCTCCAGCTTCTACCGCTCTCTTATCCATTACCTCGTTTGGTATGATCCTGAGAGAGATTCCAAAATCATAAGATCCCCTAAGCTCCCTTAATATCCTATCGTTGAATTCCATCTCAAAGTCCCATCCCAAAACGTCCAAAGAATCGAAGCCGTTGTCTTTTGCCTCTTTCAGGCATTCCTCGACCTCTCCTTTTGTAACAGGGTAATCTATTGGGCCAACGTGAACTGCTTTTCCTGAAATAATTCCGTGTATGTTCTTGTAATCGTAGACAGGCTTAGCTTTGTAGAGTTGTAAAATAAAGTCTATATAATTTCTATAAACAGAGCCAATTTCTCGATTCATCCAGTGCTTTCTTTCATATTTTCCGAGATTCAGAACTTCAAAAGGTTTGCAATTTTGAATATCAAGCAATCTTTTTCTTATAGTGTGAACAGAAAATCTTCCTATGTCAGCTCCTATCCACTTTCTCCCTAACTTTTCTGCAACAGCCACTGTGGTTCCAGAGCCTGAAAAGAAATCCGCGACTAGGTCTTCTTCATTCGAAGATGATAAAATTACTCTTTCAAGCAACTGCTCTGCATTCTCAGTAGGGTATCCTGTTGAGAAAGAATATCCAGGAATGTCTGTCCAATTAGAGTCTAGTGTCTGTTGCTCAGTTTTCTCTAGTTTATATTCTGGTTTTCCAGTTTTTGGATTTAACCTTATTTTGTTTTCAGAGGTCATTTTATCTATGTTTTCTTGACTGAATGTCCAGTGCCTTCCAGGAGGGGGGCGAATAATCTTTCCGAAAATAGTTCTTGGTTCTCCAGACCCTTGAGAATCCATAGAGTGCCATCTTTCACTCTTCGTAACTTCTAGTTTTTTTCCAACATTTTTGAAACCATAATTTTCAGTCTTGGAGTAAAAAAATAAAGAATCAGTAGCTGTATTGAACCTATTAGCACCAGAATCACTCTTCTTTATCCGGTTTATTATTATTTCATTCCTGAAATTTTCATACCCAAAAATCTCATCCAGTATCCCTTTGATATAATGTGAATAGTGATAATCAAATCTAACCCATATGGAACCATCCTCTGATAACAAATCCTTCATCAACACAAATCTATCGTACATATACTGAAAGAAAGAACTGGGGCCTTCTTTCCACATGTTTCTATAGGCTATCTCCTCTATGGCCGAAGGCTCCTTTACTGCACCTTCATCTCCTACCTCCAAGGTAATATTCATATTCGTACCTGTAAAAAAGGGTGGGTCAGCATAAATCAGTTTAATCTTCCCACGAAAGTCTGAGAGCAAAGATGCCATAACGTACTTGTTGTCTCCCCAAACAAGCTTGTTTTTCCATTCTCCATTATCTTCTTCCTTCTTGAATTGTGCCAGAGTTCCGATATTTGACCTTGGAAGGTTTATCGTTTCAATCTTCTGGAATGGAAGCTCAACTCTTTCAACCTCATCGCGTTTATTTTTCCAATAAATTCCAAAATCTCTCATAAAATTCTCCTTTTGCCTTCTCAAAGCCTCTTTCTCAGTTCTCCAGATACAATGGATGCATCAGATAATAATATTTGCGACTCCATTGTATAATATCTACCTATTTTTTTCTTTATAAGCGTGATGAGACCAAGATTCTGCAGATAGTTTACGCTCTGAAAGAAAGTGGACTTGCTAACTCCTCTGAGTAGCAGATGATTGGATGCCGAGACCTCTGTATACGCCTTGTTTGTGTCCTGGTTCTTGACCAAGGCCGCCAGTATCAGCAGGTCTCGATCTCCCAGATTTTTCAGCGTCTCTCCCTCGACCTCGATGTAAGCTTGCTTCAGTGCTGTTGCCACAAAATCCTCATCCCATTTGTTGCTTCTTCCGAGGATTTCCAGTGCCTTTATTCCGATCCTGGCATCGCTTCTGTAATCCCTTACGAGCAGAGCAGATAAAAGACCAAGAGCTTCCTTGTCATATTCATTCAGGCCTTCCTTGGCTCTCATCCTCAGGATTTCCCTGATTTCCTCAGTGCTGTATTCATGGAATACGATGTGATCCGGCTGCAGCGAGCTCTTAACGCTCTCGTCATTCATGTTCTTGTACCAGTATACCTTCTGAGTAAGCAGAATAAGATTGGCTTTCGTATGTCTTGTTA